>NZ_JBSFBZ010000025.1:0-95785 GCF_053593195.1 Saccharopolyspora sp. NPDC002376 | reverse complement strand
AACACACTAGTCGTCCTCTTCCCAGGACGCATCCCACTCAACTGAAATAAACAAATAAACTCATCCGTGGCTTACACGGAAATCATGACAGAGCCTCGAAGTGTTCTACAACCGGAAACGACTCCACAGCAGCCGACCGCCTCGACCAGACGACGCTGAAACAGATCCGCAACCACTACCTCGGCGCCCTCGCCCGCGGCGAGCTCGACAACCACGGCGAACACACCACGCTCGCCGACAAAGCCCGCACCCTGATCGCCCGGTTCAAACGATACGAGAACATGATCCTGAGGTTCGCCACCGATCTCTCAGTGCCCTTCACCAACAACGAAGCAGAAAGATCGTGCAGGCCCGTCAAAATCCAGCGGCGCACCTCCGGCGGCTGCTGGTGCACCCTGCAAGGCCTCACCGACTTCGCCATCGTCCAGTCCTACCTGGACACCGCAACCAAATGGGGACTCGACAAACTCGACGTCCTCCGCCAACTGTTCACTACCGGCGCATGGCTACCACCCGCACTCACACCAGGTGAATAGCTACCAAGTTCCTACAAGACTTACTGTCGACAGATCGAGGAGCTCGTCGTCTGGCGATTCCTTCTCCAAGGGAGACGACGAGAAGCCGTGGAAACAGATAACTACTGACGAGCGGAATCAGAAGAATGGATGATGTGGCAGTGCCAGATGAAACAAATGACCAACGCAAGGAAGGGATTCCCCACTTTCGCAGCTCGCGCATCGTACTGCGGAACAGCAACCCCCGGGACGCAACCATCGAACTCCTGTCGCGACGTCTTGGACTGCGTGAAGTCAGGCGGCTCGACGAGCCGGCATCCTCACGGATCACCCTTGAAATCGTCTGGCAGATCAAGGAAGCGCTGGAGTTCCATTACCTGGAGGATGCAGCCTCGAAGGCAAGTTGCATAGTTACTTCGGGCGATGACCGGGAAGCGGTCGTACAATGGGCGAGCATGGCCTCGTCCTACATCGGCGCCTGGACTGAGCAAGAACTGCTGCATGTCGTCATGGAATCCTCAGATCCGGCGGTTCGAACGCAGTTCCTCCTGCTCGTCGGCCTGGGCTCTCCTGAGGAGTTCGACGATGAATTCTTCTCGGTCATTTCACGCGACTTTGACCACGAGGACCCCATGGTACGTGCAGGCGCAGTATGGGCAGCTTCGTATTCAGCTTGGCACGAGTTCATCCCCGGGTTGCGCGAAGTAGCCGCCAGCGACCCTCAAGATGACGTGCGAGCTACTGCCCGCACCGTGGCCGACATCATCGAGGGAGAGAGCTGAACTGCCTGCTCGGCCTGGTGGCCCTCGTCCTCGGCGGAACCTGGCTCCTCCTCATGCCCCAGGTCTGACGAGCCCGGTGTGAGGATGCGCTCGTTGCCGGGGGTGGCGTTTTCTAGCAGCATCGCGGCGTGACGATTGCTTCCAACGCCCTGGGGGGCGTGTTCCAGTTGACCGCGGACCGCCAGGTCAGCCGGGTCGGGTTCGGCGCGATGCAGCTGGCCGGGCCCGGTGTGTTCGGCCCGCACGCCGACCGCGATCGGGCGATCCGGGTGCTGCGGCGCGCCATCGAGCTGGGCATCGACCACATCGACACCAGCGATTTCTACGGCCCGTGGGTGGTCAACGAGCTGATCGCCGAGGCGCTGCGTCCCTACGGCGACGGCCTGGCGCTGGCCACCAAGATCGGCGCCTACCGCGACCACCAGGGCGGCTGGCTGCCGCTGAACCACCCGGACGCGCTGCGCGCCCAGGTGCACGACAACCTGCGCCGCCTGCAGCTGGAGTCGCTGGACCTGGTCTACCTGCGGCACACGGTCGATCGCGGGATCGCGCTGGCCGATCAGCTCGGCGCGCTGGCGGAGCTGCGCGAGCAAGGGCTGGTGCGCGGCATCGGACTGTCCAATGTGTCCGTCGAGCAGTTCGAGGAAGCGCGGCAGCACGTCGAGATCGCCGCGGTGCAGAACCTGTACAACGTGGTCAACCGGACCTCGGCGGAGCTGCTGGCGAAGGCTGCCGAAGCGGGCGCGGCGTTCGTCCCGTTCTTCCCGCTCGGCTCCGGTTTCGCGGACAGCCGGGCGCGCGAGGACGACGTGCTACGCGGGATCGCCGAGCGCCACGGCGTGACGCAGGCACAGGTTTCCCTGGCCTGGCTGCTGCGCCGCGCGGAGAACATCCTGCTGATCCCGGGCACGTCCTCCCCGGCGCACCTGGAGGAGAACACCGCGGCAGCCACCGTCGAGCTCTCCGACGCCGACGTCGAAGCTCTGAACGCTCTGGTCGCCGAGGGCGAAACCCTCGAAGAAGCGCACTGAGGCGGGTCACCGCGCCGACCGCTCGCGGAACGCAGCGCGGTAGGCGGTCGGCGTGGTGGCGACCCGGCTCGTGAAGTGCCGGCGCAGGGTTGCCGCGGTGCCGAATCCGGCGCGTTCGGCGACCTCCTCGATCGGCAGGTCCGTGGTTTCCAGGAGTTCCTGAGCGCGGTGCACCCGCGCCAGCACCAGCCACTGCAGCGGCGTCGTTCCGGTCTGGTCCCGGAATCGGCGGTTCAGGGTGCGCACGCTCATGTTCGCCCGCCGGGCGATCTCGGTCAGCGACAGATCGAAGTGCAGGTTGTTGCGCATCCAATCCATCGTGGGCTGGAGGCTGCCGCTCGGTGGTTCGAAGGCGATGAACTGCGCTTGCCCGCCCTCGCGGAACGCCGGCATCACGATCAGCCGAGCCGCGCGGGCGGCCAGGGCCGAGCCGTGGTCGCGGCGGATCAGGTGCAGGCACAGGTCCACCCCGGCGCTCACCCCGGCCGAGGTGAGCACCTGTCCGTTGTCGACGAACAGCACCGAAGGGTCGACCTCGACCTGCGGGTGGGCGTCTGCCAGTTGTCGCGCGGCGTTCCAGTGCGTGGTGGCCCGCATGCCGTCCAGCAGCCCCGCCTCGGCGAGCACGAACGCGCCGGTGCAGATCGATGCGATCCGCGCGCCGCGAGCGGCGGCGTCGGTCAGCAGCTCCAGCACTTCCGGTGAAACCGGTCGGGTCCACTCCTTCAGCCCGGGCACCATGATCGTGTCGGCTGCGGCGAGGTCGGCGAGCGCGAACGGTGCGGTGATCCGGAAGCTGGTGGTGCCCACCGCCGTGACCAGGGCGTCCGGTGCGGCGCAGACCCGAACTTCGTAGGGGCTGTCCAGGCCGGGCGGACGGGCCGCTGCGAACACCTGGCACACCGCGGTCAGGTCGAAGCCCACCACGCCGTCGATGACCGCCACGCCAACCACATGCATGGCTAGAAGCTTACGGAAAACGGCATTATCTCCCCTTTTCCGGCACTGCGGCGAAGATCAGAATCGACCGCATGAACAGGCGATCACTGCTTCGCGCCGGTGCGGCCGTCGCCGCGGCCGGCGCTGCCACGACCACCTCCGCGCACGCCGAGCCGTTGCGGCGCAAGCCGTTCCGCGTGCACCTGCTGGTCTTCGACGGCGCCGACGACCTGGACTTCATCGCGCCGAACGAGGTCTTCCAGCACGCCGCGCACGCCGGATTGCCCATCGATGCCGAACTGGTCACCGGTGCCGAACCGGGCATCGTCACCTCCGCGTTCGGCACCAGGTTCGAGGCCGGCGGCTGGGCGCCCCACGAGGCCGACGTGATCGTGGTGGCCGGCGGCGGTTACGGCCTTCCCGAAGGTGGCGTGCCCGGCGAAATCGAGCGAGGTCACCTCCCGGCGGCGTTGCGCGATGCCCGCCGGCCAGGTTTGGTGCTGGCCTCGGTGTGCACCGGAGCGATGCTGCTCTCCGCTGCCGGGATCACCCGTGGTCGGCCGTGCACCACGCACCACATGGCCCAGCAGGACCTCGCGCGGGAGGGTGGCCAGATCATGCCTGGCCGGGTTGTGGATGACGGCGATCTGGTGACCGCTGGTGGCATCACCTCCGGACTGGACCTGGCGCTTTGGCTGGTGGAGCGGGGATTCGGCGCGCAAGCGGCGCTGAAGGTGGAGACGGTGATGGAGTACGAGCGGAGGGGCACCGTCTGGCGTCGATAGCGCGGGTTTCGGCTGGAACTGAGCCACTTTCGCGACTGAGTCCCGGTTCGGACGGCCTCGCCCATTCGTGCCGCGGTGGGTGGCACGGTGGGGCGAACCGGCCTCTCGATCGATACGGAAATCGCATCAGGCTTACGCCCTGAAGGGTGGGGTGGTGTCACCCAGTAGTCTGTTCGACACGCAACGGTGCGAATGCGAGGCAGACGTGACCGAACCAGCCACCACCTGGGTGCCCGAGGACGTCGACGAAGAAGTCCCCAGCGCAGCACGGCTCTACGACTACCTGCTCGATGGCGCGCACAACTTCGCCGCGGATCGCGCGTTAGCGGAGAAGTTCCTCACCGCACTGCCCAGCGCGAGGGACGTCGCCCGGCTCAACAGGGCTTTCCTTCGCCGCGCCGTGGTCTTCATGGGGCAGCACGGCGTCCGGCAGTTCCTCGACGTCGGCTCGGGAATCCCGACGGTCGGCAACGTTCACGAGATCGCCCAGACCGCTGATCCGCAAGCGCGCGTGGTCTACGTGGACTACGAGTCGGTCGCCGTCGCGCACAGCCAGCTGCTGCTTGAGGGCAACGAGCACGCCACCATCCTGCAGGCCGACATGGCCGAGCCCGAGTCGATCCTCGAGCACCCGGAGACCCGGCGGCTGCTGGACTTCGAGCAGCCGATCGGGTTGATCATGGCCGGGGTTTTCCACTTCGTGTCGCACGAGGCCGACGCCCCGGCGATCACCGCCCGCTACCTCGACGCGCTGGCCCCCGGCAGCTTCCTGGCGTTGTCGCACTTCACCGCCGACATCAGCCCGGACGAGATGGCCGGTGTCGTCGAGGTGATGCGGCGCAGCGCCGACCCGATCCACACCCGCACGCACTCCGAGGTCACCGAGCTGTTCAGCGGTTTCGAGCTGGCCGAGCCGGGCGTGGTCGGCACCGCACTCTGGCGGCCGGACCGGCCCGAGCAGGCCGCCGACGAGCCTGGCGGTTCGCAGATCTACGCGGGGGTGGGACGCAAGCGATGAGGTGGGCGCGGAGGCGCGTACCGGTTCCACGATGATGTTAGGAAAGGGTGTGACTGGGGCGGGCGCCCGACGAACGTTGCTGGACGGTTGAGATGAGCGAGGGTACGGCGGACGAGCCGCATCGCGTGCTGGTTCCCCAGCGCCGCGATGGTGGCTGGCGGGCCGAGGTCGCCCGTCGCTGGGCCGCGCAGCTGAGCACTGCCTCCTACATCCCGCTGTCCCGCGCGACCGTCGAGCAGATGCTGGGGGAGCTGGTCGACCGCATCGTCGCGGCGCTGGACGACCCGTCCACCCTGACCGAAACGGGTCGCGACGTCGGTGCCCGGCTGGTGGAGATGCATGCCACCGGCGAGTCCAGCCTGCCGCTGAGCCTGAATCTGCTCCGCGACGCGCTGGTGCAGCGCTTCGGCGACGACGAGGTGCACCGGATGCTGGCGCTGGTCGCGGCGATCGCCGCCGGCTACGCCGCCGCGGACCGGGAGAGCACGTTCGTGCAGCAGGAGACGTTGAAGAAGGCGTTGCTGCGCGCGAAGCTCAAGGCCGACCGGGAGCTGGCGGCCAGCGAGGCGCGGTTCGGCGAGGTGTTCACCACGACGCCGATCGGGGTCGCGATCTGCGACCTGGAGGGCAAGTTCGTCCAGGTGAACCCGGCGTGGGAGCACACCCTGGGCTACCAGGACGAGGCCCTGACGTCGATGACGATCCACGACCTGTTCCACCCCGAGGACGCCGAGTACCTGGCGGCCGCCTACCGGGAGCTGGCCGAGGGCGGCAGCGCTAAGCGCCTCAGCGACCGCAAGCGCCTGCTGCGCACCAACGGCGAGGAAGCCTGGGCGTACCTGGCGGTTTCGGTGCTGCGCGACTCGAACGGCGCGCCCCTCAACTTCGTGACGATGGTCGAGGACATCACCGAACTGCACATGCTGCAGGCCAGGTTCCAGTACCAGGCCTTGCACGACGTGCTGACCGGGCTACCCAACCGGCAGTACTTTTCCACCCGGCTGGAAGCCGCGCTGGTCAACTTCCCGCGCGAGTCCCGGATGACGCTCTACCACTTGGGCCTGGACGGTTTCGAGCTGATCAACGACGGCCTCGGCTACGAGGTCGGCGACCTGGTGATCAAGACGGTGGGGCGGCGGCTGGAGCAGCTGGTCCAGGACGAGGAGGCGCTGGTCGCCCGCTTCGGCGGCACCGAGTTCGCCATCCTGCTGTGGGAGCAGGAGAGGACTCCGCCGGTGCCCGAAGTCGTCCGGCTGATCAACGAGGTGCTCGCCGAGCCCGTCTACGTCGGTGACCAGGGCATCGCGGCCTCGGCGAGCGTCGGCGTGGTGCAGCGGCAGGTGGCCGACGCGGAAGCGTCAACCATGCTGTGGGCCGCCGACGTCGCGCTGCGGCGCGCGGAAGCGGCGGGCAAGCGGCAGTGGGCGCTGTTCGACCCGGACCGGGCGCCGGAGGAGCGGATCGAGTCCAAGCTGGCCGCGGTGATGCCGGGCGGGCTGGAGCAGGGCGAGTTCGACGTGGTCTACCGCCCGATGGTGCGCCTCGACGGCTCCGGGCTGCTCGCGCTGGATGCCGGACTCCGCTGGGACACCGCGGAGAACCCCACGCTGGAGCACGACGAGTGCCTGCGCCTGGCGGAGCGTTCCGGAGTGACGCTGTCCCTGCGGGACTGGATGGTCGACACCGCCTGGCACCAGATGCGCGAGTGGCACACCGACGGGCACCGGGTGCAGTTGACCCTGTCGTTGAGCCCGAACCAGGGCCAGGATCCCGATTTGGCGGCGGTGATCCACCGGGCTCTGGACTCCTGCGACATCGAACCGGAATGGCTGCGGCTGTGCCTGCCGATGGTCGCGATCAGCGGTGACAACGAGGAAACCCGGGACAACGTCCGGTTCCTCAGCAGCCGCGGCATCAAGGTCTCGCTGCACGGCTTCCAAGGATCCCCGGAGGAACTGCGGCTGCTTCGGGAGCTCCCGGTGGACGCGGTGCGCCTAGCTGACGAGGTCGTCGCGATAGTGCACAACGCGGAATCCGTTGACACGCCGGAGGTTCAGGCGATCCGCAGCCTGATCCCGTTGGCCCGCGCGTGCGGTTCGCAGGTGTGGGTCGGCTGCGTGGAAACCGCGGAGCAGGCCGAAGCCTGGCGAGAAATGGGCTGCGAAGTCGCAACAGGCCCCCACTTCGGCGGCCCGCTGTGCTCCTTCGACGTCCCCGATCACCTCCGCGGCGAGGGCTGAGGGGTATCTCCGGAGGGTGTCCTTCAGTGGGATCACACCGGAATCTCGACGATGCTGTTGATCTGCTGGGCGTCCGGGGGAGCCGGCTGCTGCGAGCAGCCCGCTATCGGCAGCGCGACCAGGCTCAAACCCGTTGTGACCAGTGCAATTGCCTGGCGGCGGAACTTCATCGGTGGAACTCCTCGAATCGACCACTGGGTCGAGTCGCGGTGAGGCGTTGCAGAGCTGCGGCTGCTGGCGGTCCCCACGTGGTTTTTCCGCCCGGGCGGCCGTGGACTCCGGCATCGCAGACCGATCCAACGGCGCGGGAACCGCTCGGAAGGCTGGCCCAGGCGCTGCGGAACAGGTATCGGCAAAGGGAGGCGCGGCGCTGTGGCAGGCAGCAAGGTGTGCTCCTTGAGGAGCAGCTCGTCTGCGTCCTGCAACCGTAGCCCCGGTGCGACGGCCGTTGCCGACGTGATCGATGTGGGAAGGGCCCCGCCAGTTGGCGAGGCCCTTCTCCGTCGTCATCGCGTCAGCGCTGGTAGATGGGCTGGGTCTGCGGGTTGAACTCCTCGAACTTGACGCTCTTCGCGTTGTTCGTCCGCGGGTCGTTGATCTCCAGGACGTCCAGGCCGTCCTGGATACCGCTGGAATAGATGTAGCCGTTGTAGTAGTACGCCGACCACGAACCCGAGATCTCGAGCTTGTTCGGGTCGAACGGGGTGCGGTCGAAGTAGCCGATCTCCTGCGGGTTGTTCGAGTCGCTGAAGTCCCACACCGACACGCCGCCCTGGTACCACGCCTGCACCATGTAGTCGCCGCTATTGGTCGGGATCAGCGAACCGTTGTGCGCCACGCAGTTCTCGGTGTCCTCCTGGTGCCGCGGGATCTTGTAGTAGCTGCGGAACTCCAGCTTCGAGTCCGCGCCCGAGCCGACGACGTCGTAGATGCCGTTGGCGCCGCGGGTCGGGCCGGTCTTCTCGTTGCAGGTGGCCGCGCCGCCGCCACCGAGCTCGTCGGTGAAGATGACCTTGGTGCCCTCGTTGTTGAACGTCAATGTTCCGAAGACACAAAGGGGTTGACCAGCAGAATCGGAGAGACGAATGAGTCAGACCCCCACCACGCCCCCGACCGCCGGCCATCACGCGCCAGCGCCGCGCAACGGCTTTGGCATCACCGCGCTTGTCCTGGCGATCGTCGGGGCCGTGTTCGGCCTGATCCCCTTGACGGGGCTCGTCGCGCTTATTCTCGGCGCGTTGGCCGTGCTGTTCGGTCTCCTCGGCGTCGGCCGGGTGCGCCGCGGCGCCGCGACCAACCGTGTCATGACGTGGATCGCGACCGGGCTCGGTGTCGGCGTGGCCGCGCTCGGCATCGTGGGCATCGCGATGATGTTCGCCGCAATCCAGAAGTTCGACAGCGACATGCAGGAGATTGCCGGCATCGCCAACGGGGTTGCCAACGGCGGCACCCCGGTGATTCCTGGCACGCAGACGCCGGACGCCGCGCAAGACGTGAACCTGTCCGGCTGCAGCACGCGCACCGAGTACGGAACCACCACCGTCGAAGCCGACTTGACGGTCACCAACTCGTCGGACCGGTCGGCAAGCTACTGGGTGGTGATCGCGGTTGACGATCCGGTCGGTAACCGGTTGGGCGAGATCTACGCGATCCGCAACGAACTGGGGGCCGGCCAGTCGGCGCAGTTGTCCGGGTGGGACGCGTCAACCATGCTCGGCAGCCGCCCCGGGGCGATCACCTGCCGGGTGGTCGACGTCGACCGGATGGCGTTCTGATGGTGGCGGCCGGCGCATGGCCGTGCGGTGATGTTCCTGCGCGCCCTCTGGCAGACTCCACCGCGGAGCAACGCGCGTAGAGCGTCCGCACGTACAACAGCGCCCGCCTGGTGATACCGGCACCAGGCGGGCGCTGTTGTATTCAGGGTCAGGCGCTGAGGTCGTCGGCCTTCACCGCGGCGACGAATGCCGCCCATTGCTGGCGATCGAACACCAGCGTTCCATACGTGCGATCTTTGGTGTCGCGCACGCCGGTGAACGTCGCATCGGTGCTGAAACCGATCTCAACGCAGTTGCCGTTGTTGGGTCCGCTCCGGCTGGACTTCCGCCAGCCGGACAGTTCCGGGGTGGGCATCGTGAGCCCCCTTCATGGGTGCTTGCTTCGCAGTGTCTCGGCAATCTGCCCGAGCAAGGCCCGCGAGTCGTGATCACTTAGCGTCACCTCGTCAAGCAGTTGCATGATGAGGGTATAGCGGTCGATATCGCCAGGGTCTTCCTGGTAGACCGCGCCTCGTTCGTTGTCGACGTAGACGAACGCGGGCGCAGGTTCATCCGGAAACTGCATCATGACGAACGAGCCCGTCATGGCGGCATGTGCACCGGCCGAGAAGGGGAGGACTCGAATAGTCACGTGATCGAGCTTCGAGGCTTCCGCCAGGTGGTACAGCTGTTCGCGCATGACCTCGGGGCCGCCAACGACGCGGCGGACTACGGCTTCGTTCAAATAGACATGCAGGCGCGGCGGTTGCTCGCCGTCGAGGCGTGATTGCCTTTCGCGCCGCAGTTGAACCGAACTCGCGATCTCTTCATCGGTGATGGCCGGCAGGCTCGCACGGCTGATCGCCTCCATGTAGGCAGGTGTTTGTAGCAGGCCAGGGACGAACTCCGCTTCGTAGTTCCAGAGGTCGGCGGCATCGGCCTCGAATCCTACGAGCTTGCGCGCCCATTCTGGCAGCGTGCCGCGGTAGGTCGCCCACCAGCCACGTTGGTTCGCGTCCCTCGCGAGCCGCAGCAAGGTATCTACGACATCGGCATCAACGCCGTACAGCTGGCACAGCAATCGAACGTGCGGGGCCTTGATGGCCTGTTGGCCGAGCTCGATCTTGCTGATCGTCTGTTGACTCATTTCGAGCCAGTCGGCAGCGTCCTCGCGTTCCTTGCCTGCGTCCTTGCGTAGCTGACGCAACATCGCGCCGAGCTGGCGACGACGGACGCTCGGTCCTGGGCGACGGACGCTCGATCCTGGGCGTTTCGCCACGGGAAGACCTCCACAGCTGGTGAATCGGGCGAGTGCAGTTTGGCACGACAAAGGGCATGTGCGGCGCTCGTCTAATCGAGTGATCTCCAGGCGCGAGTCATTCAAGCGCGTTGTTGTAGGCGCGCGCCTATGCGAGAGTGCCTGCAGCGTGGTTGATCGCTAACCCAGCGTGGTTGACCGTCCCGGTCGATCTGGCCCCGAGGTGATGATCATGACTTTCGAGACTCTGGCCGAGTCGCGCCCGCGTTGCTCCAACAGTGCGGAAACGCTGCGACCGCGCCGGGGGCACGCGGCGTGGCGAGACGGTGAGAGCCGTCCCGTCTCGCGCGCCGTGGTGCCGTGTTCAAATCCCGACCGTGGTCCAGCTGTGCCGGTCACAGCCGGCCGGGCGCGGGTGGTGGCGTGATGTACCGGCCGCATCCGTTTAGCTGGACACCTGGCGGGGGCCTGCGGCACGCAACGAGCGACGAGCACCCGGCCGGCGGGTGGCGCGACGACGACAAGGTCACGACGTTGTGCGGCCGGCCGATCGGCGTCGACACAAGCGAACTCGCGTGGTTGTGGGACACGTGCCCGGACTGCAACACGGCGGCGCACGTGCTCGCCGGCTGCCCGATGCCGCCGGTGGTGAGTGCGCGATGAGCCAGCAGACGCAACCGCAACTGCACGAGCTGTTGGTACGGACCTCGGTTGCGCTCGAGGACCTCGCCGACAACGTGCGAGAGCAGACCGTCACCGACAAGCAGTTCGCCGAGCACGCGGCGTTGCTGTACGAAATCGCTGAGCTGTTGCAGGACCGGAGCGCGGCTTACGTTCCTCCCCGCGTGATCGACACTGAGAGGGCGGACCAGTGATCACCGTTCTGATCGCGGCCGTGACGGTCGCTCTTGTGCTCGCCGCGTTGTGGGCGGTGCGCCAATTTGGCGAGTTCGGCAAGCACGCCAGCTCCGGCGAGGGCGCGTTGACGGTGCAACAGCTGCTCGCCCAGGCCGACGCCGAGGATGAGCCCGGTGGCCGGCACCGGCTCCGCGAACCGGTCGTGATTCGTGGCGACTTGGCCGACGACCTCGCGGTGGTGGAAACGCGGCTTCTGTCACGCGCTGCGGCCGGGTTGCCGTTCGATGACCCCGACATCATGGCGACCCACCGGTGGACGTTGCGCCATCTCCTTGTCGGCCTTCAGAACTTGTAGAGCTCGGCGGAGGCATCGCGCCGCCTTCCCTTCCTGGGCCGGTGCCTTCGCCGAAACCACGTGCCCGTACCGCTGACCCCCAGGGCGGCCGGGCACCCCGATGGTCGGGCCGGCGACGCCGCCCGGCGCCACCCGGCCATCTACCGCCCCCGGCGCGACGCTGCCAGGCAACCAGGGCCGGACCTATAGCACGGCAGGTCCGGTTTTGGGCAGCGGGGTCAACGCGCGGCAACGCCGCAACCGACCCGACCGCGCCGGGGGCGCTCCCCGAGAAAAGCCGCCCCGGTGCCGAACCCCCGAACGGCACCGGGGCATGCGGGCCGCCTGGTGCGTCGCCCCTCGGCACACCAGGGGAATCGACCACTGTGGACCTGAGAGGAGGTGACCGATGTCGGACAATCCGGAACCCGAGGAGGAGACCGAGGAAGAGCCGAGCGAGCGCCCGGTTTACGACTCGAACAGCGTGCCGCACTGGAGTGTCGGCCCGCAGCTGTGACCAAGCAGTCGATGACGGCTGGAGGAGGTGAACCAGTGGAAGGCGACCCGGAGACCGAAGAGGACGACGAACAGCAGGACGGCGAAACGGCGACCAAATACGACCACCTATGGAAGCAGTGGTGAGCCTGCCGCAGCACGGTCTGTCTATTGCGGACAGTGGGCGAGGTTGCGGAGGTAGAGCCGCAACGGTGTTGCGGCAGTGAGGAGAGGGATGTTCGACCCCGATGGTTGGTCGCGGCGGGGCGTGCACTGGCACGCCTACGTCGAAGCTCGGGACGCGGACGCGGCCGAACACTCAGTGCGTGAATACCGGCTCGCCGAGACGCCGGCCGCAGTGTTCCGCACGCCCGACGCCGTCGCCGAGTGGATTGCCGCGATGACGCGAAAGCATGCGCACCCCGAACGGGTGCGGCTGATCGGGCCGCCCGCGGTCGGTGACGGGCATGTCGGCGACGACGGGCACGTCGAGCACGATCTCGCCGCGAACCTCGACGTTCTATCGCGGGGCGACTCCCTGTATCTCGATTTCGCTCGTGAATCCGACCGCTTGCACCTCTGGGTCGAGGCGGTCACGGCCGACGACTGCACGGAGGTGCACAACCATCAGGAGTAGAAAGCATGGCGGTACCCACCGCGCAAGAGATCAACCGTCCGGGCCTGCTCGACGAGCTCGCCGAGTACCTGCTCGACCAGGTCGTCGACGTGTCGACGCCGGTCGAGGTGCCAGACAGCCCAGCGCCGTTGGTGGGGCAGACCTGCCCCAACTGCCAATCGCCGATGATCCCGATTCAGGGCGGCGGATGGGCCTGCCCGAAGTGCTAGGTGCGCCGACCAGGAGGGGCAATCTCCCGGTCGACGCGGCGGGTAACTGAGCCAGCCACCCGCCGGACACGGTAGCCGTCGACCTGCCAACGACGCCAGGTCGACGGCTACCCCAAAACGACGAAAGCGCCCCGCACCCGACGACCGGGTGCGGGGCGCTTCGTGTTCATCCACGCGGGGGCGTGGAGTCTGCCGCGGTGTCCGCGGCGTGCCGGCCAGTGCTGGCCGGTGGGTAGGTGGGCGGCGTGTTGCTGCCGAGCAGAATCCGCGTCAGCAGCGGCGACATGTGCGGCTCGAGCCGGCGCAAACCGGCGTAAACCGCGGCGAGCACCAGCGGCACGACCAGCGTCGGGCCGGCGTCGCCGAGCGCGTCGACGAGCCATGCCGGGGCGCCGAGCGTGACCACGTAGGCCACCAGGGCAGCCCACGCGGCCGGAACGGTCGTGCGGAGCCATGAGGTCAGTTGGTCAGACACGGGGCGTCTCCTGTCCTGCCAGGCGTGCGGCGATGCGGTCGACGATCGCGTCGGCCTGGTCCTCGTTGTCGGTCCCGATCGCGTCGAGCACGGCGTCGCGGATGACCGGGCCGGCGGCCTCGGCGATGACCGGGCGCAGTGCTTCGGCGACCGCGGCCGGGTCGGTACGACCGGCGGCGTTGATCACCGCCGGGAGCTGGAAGACGAGACCGTCGATGTTGCGCACGGCCTCGATTGCGGAGAGCTTGATCTTGCTGTTGGGGTCGGGGTAGCGGCTGAGCTGTGGGGCGAGCAGCGCGTTGTGCAGGTCAACCAGCATCGCGACCACGGTCCGCGGTCCGATGGTGGTGCCCCATCCACTGATCTCGCCCTTGCCGCCGCGGGGGCCGAACAGCTCATGATGGATCTCGGAGAGCTGGCGGGACTGTTCCGGGGTCAAGTCGTCTACCTCCGTTGGTGGCGAGGGGGTTGGGGTGCTGCCGAAGCTCGGCAGGTTCCAGGGGCGCGGGTCGTCGGCGAGTCGGATGTCGGCGTGCACGCTGATGTGGAAGTGCTTGCGGTGCGGATTGCTGCCGCTGTAGGGCATCCACTTCCACGGGTTGTTCCCGGGCCGGCTGTCCAGGATCAGGCCGTTTCCGATCAGGTATTTGATGCGCGGGTCGCGGCTGGCGGCGAGTTCGTCGGTGAGCCGGTCGAGATCCATGCCGTTGGTCGGGTCGTGCGTGAAGTCGCGGGCGGTGACCAACATGAGCCCGTCGGCGGCCGGCCCGACCCACGGGTTGTGGTCGCTGCTGCGGGAGGCGTGCGCGGCGTCGCCGATGCCGCCGTCGGATGCCGTCGAGCGGTCCGGGTATCGGGCGTTGAACTGCTGACGGAGGGTTTCCAGGCTGCGCGCTACGCGCCATGCCATGCGATCACCTCGGTTTCGTGGGTGTGATTGGGGTTGTGGATCCGGGCTCGACGCAACCGACTCCCTCGTACGTGCTGCCGTTGCCGGGGGCGAGGTACAGCACGGGGCGGAGTTCGTAGCCGTCTGGGCATGTGGGGCCGGGCGCGCCCTGTTTGCCCTGCGGCCCGGGTGGTAGTGGTCCGGCGTCCTCGGTGGTCCCGTCGTCGTAGGTGACGACCAGCCGGCCACCGGTGGTGTCGGTCGAGGTGATGCCGCGGCCGGCGGGCCCGACGACGCGGCCGAGGTTTTCGCGGGTGCCGTCGGTGAAGGTGACGACCAGGTCGACGCCGTCGATTGCGGTGCCTGCGACACCGCGCCCGTTGTTCCCGTCGACGCCGTCGCGTCCGCCGGGGCCCTGTTCCCCGGTGGGGCCGGCTGGTCCGGTGGGGCCGACGACCGGGCCGACGTCGCGGGCGGTTCCGTCGGTGTAGGACACGACCAGCCGGCCGGCGGTGATGCTGGTCTGCGTGATGCCGCGCCCGTCGGCACCGTCGCTCGGCGCCGGCGCCGGCTCGCGCTTGACCTGGTCGGCGGTCACGCATGCGGCGCCGAGTTTGGCTGCGGTGTCGCCACCTTGCGCGCACGCGCGGGCGACGTCGTCGGCGAGCTGGTCGAGCGTGCGTTCAGCAACGTCGGCGCGGCCGGCCTGGTGCTCGGCGACCTGCGAGCGGTCGCCGAGCGACCAGGTCAGCCACGCCACCCACGCGACGACGAGCACCAGGACCAGGGCGCGGGCGCGCTTCCATGTGAGCCACTGTGGACGGATCATGTGCCGGCCTCCCGTCGCGCTGTGGCCGCGGCGTCTTCGGCGTGCCAGCGGGCGCGGCGTTCCTCGTCGAGCTTGTGCGCGAGCTCGTCGGTTCGTTTCTCCTGTGCGTCGAGTCGTTCGCGGAGCTCGGCGACTTCGGCGTCGTGCGCGGTGCGGATCCGCTCGAGCTCGGTGGCGTGCCGGGCTTCGGCGTCGGCGAGCGCGGTTCGGTAGTCGGTGCGGTCCGTGGTGGCGTGGCGCATGAAGTAGGCGAGGAATGCGAGCAGTACGCCGCCGATGCCGGCCTGTGGGGCGACGGATGCCAGGATGCCGGCGACGTCCACGCGGGTGCCCCTTTCGTTCGTGCCTGGGGGCGGTTGGCGTGGGCGTTACGGCAGTGAGGTGACCGAGAACGTGCTACCGCCGAACGCGGTTGAGGACACGTCGAGCGCGACGCCGCTGTTCTGGAAGGCCACGACGCACAGGGTTGTCGTCGTGGTGAAGGTGAAGGCGCGGCCGAAGGTCAGGATGTTGCCGGCGCCGGTGCTCATGGGGGTCTGAGCGAGGCCGGTCAACACCTTGGTGTCGATGGCCGTTAGGTTGCCGCTGTTGTAGTTGATGATGTAGGCGTCGCGCTCGGTCCCGCTGGCGTTGCCGGGGAACCGGATTTGTGCGGCGAGCCAGTAGTTTCCGGCCGGTACGACGATGTTGTTGCCCGACCGCATACCGCCGGTGTTCTCGTCGACGACGTCCCACGTGACGATCGTGTCGGCGGCGGTCCCGATGGGCTGAGCGGCGGACTTGCGGAGGATGCACTTGCGTCGGTTCTCTAGAGAGGTGACGCGGTTGCCGAGTGCGGCGTTTCCGGTGCTTGCGTCGGCTGTGCGGGTTTCCACGGTCGAGATCCGGTTGCCGAGGGCGGTGTTGCCCGTGGTCGCGTCGGTCGTGCGGGTTGTCAACGTGGCGACGTCGGTCGTGTTGGTGTTGATCTGGTTGGCGTGTGCGTTCCATTCAACCGGGCCGATCAGCTTGCGCGGCCATTCCGGGAATGTGGGCATGGTCGCCACGTGAGGCACCTCCGGGCGTCAGGGCGTAAGGATGGTGGACTTGCCGAGGATCGAGTACGTGGGGTCGCCGAGCAGCCACGACGCCGGCCGGTGGACGAGTTTGAGCGAGCAGCGGTCGACGAGCCCGTCGTCGGTCTCCGATCGCGTGATACCCGAGATGATCGTGAGGAGGGATCCGCCGAGGTGGCCGGCGTTGGTGATCTCGAGGGTGTCGCCGAGTTGCCGGCGTGGGTCGGCCGGAAGCGTGATGTCTTCTACGAGCGGAATCGCGGTCGCCGCGACGTTTTCGAGTAGTCGGTCGGCGAGGTAGGTCATTGCCGCGTAAGACTGCGTCCATTCGTTCGACGGCATCTCGTAGGGCTGGTGGCCGTTCGCGGCGATCGAGCTCTCGTCGACCCGCTTGTATTCCATCTCGGGCTGTTCGATCAGCACGACGCCGGCGATTTTGAGGGTGTAGCGGAGCACCTTGCCGCCGCGGTTGGATCCGGGCGGGGTGGCGGCATCGATCACGCCGTTGCTGATCTGTACGGCGTAGGTGTTCGTCTGGTTGAACACTGCGACGTACAGGGTGTTTTGTTCGTCGAGCCAGACGTCGACCGTCGGTTTGGTGCCCGGTTCGGTGCCGTTGCTGGCGTGCACCGCGCCGACTCCGTGGAAGATGGTTTCGGCGCTGTTGGTCCAGGTATCGGGTGTGTAGTACGGGAGGGTGTTGCGGCCGATGGTGCTCGGCCAGATCATCCCCTTGACTTCCGGCCAGATCGTGACGCTCGGAACGCCGTTCCTGGGTTGGGCGGTGAAGTCGTCGAGCGCGGCGAACGTGGTCCGTTCCTTCGTGCCGCTCGACTTGTCGAAGAGCGTGGAGCTCGACGAGGCGTCGAAGATTGTCAAGGGGCCGATGTTGTACGGCTTGACGGTGCCGGTGATGGTGTTGATGACGCTGTCGGTCGCGTCGGTGATCGACAGGCCGACAATGTGGTCGGCGCTGATGGTGCTGTCGGGCGTCTCCCTGGCCTGCCGGGTGGTGGCCATGTTGGTGAACTGCACGACGCCGTACTCGTCGACGTGGAGCGAACCGAATTCGGTCTCGGCCAACGTCTTGAGGATCTCCCACGAGGGTTTCTCGGTGAACTCCGGGATGGCCGTGAGCCGGTTCATTCCGGCGTCCAGTCGCGCCGTCGGCTCGAAGTCGGCCGGGAACGCCTCCACCATCGGCGTCTTGTTGGCGTAGGTCTGGATGTTCGTCACGGGCGCGAATGCTTGGCACTGCACCCACAACGGCCATTCGATGTAGGGATAGGGCGGGAACAGCGCGGCGGCGGTGTACGCGGGGTACGCGCCGGCGAGCGTGGTTGTCTGCCAGGCGCCGTCGTCGAGCTTGAGGCGGAACACGACGTTGCCGGCGTTGAACGTGCATTCGCCCTGCACGGTGTGCCAGCCGGTGTCGACGATGGTCGTGGGGTGCGTGAACGTCTTGTCGTAGGTGTTGGTGCCGTAGTAGTTCTGCAGCTGCAGCACCAGCCGGCCGGCGCTGTTCAGTCGCAGCGAGAGCGCGCAGTTGTGCGCCTTCTCGTAGTTGCCGGGGATGTCGATCCCGAGCGGCTGGCCGTTGAGCCACTGAATCAGCAGCACCTCTCCCGATCCGGCGCGCTTGCACCGGAAGCCCAAGCCGATCGTGTTGCCGACGTTCGGCCGGGGGATGCGGTTGCCGGCGGTGTTGCCGCTGGTGGAGAACTCCAGCCCCTTGGAGTCGAAATACATCGGCTCGTCGCCACCACCGGCCCAACTGAATTCTCCGGTGGCGTTGTAGAACGTGCTCGGCGAGGCGAGCCCGATCTCGGGGCAGGTGCCGCCGTGCAGCGTCGCCGAGAAACACGCATCGGGGTGCGCTGGCGGGGACTGGTAGAACCCGTTCGCGCGCAACACCCGGTCGAACACCCAATGCGAGGAGAACATCTGTTTGGACTCGGTGCCGTTGAGGTCGCCGAACGCGGGCAGCCAGATCGGCTCCTGCAGTACCTCGACCGCGTCGAGGCATTCGACCGATACGTCGTCGGATTCCGCGGACACCCGCGAGATTCGGACGCGGCCGGTGAACTGCCGATACGTTACGGGGCCGTCGTCGGTGTGCACGGTGATCGAGTACCGCATCGGGGTGTTGCGGATCTGGACGTTGTACAGCGGCGAGTCGGGGTTGTACTGCGAGAGAACGACGTTGGCGGCCGGCTCGTTGAGGTTGCGCGCACCGGTCAGGGTGACCGTGAACCGGGATGCCGCGGTGCCGGCCAGTAGCGGCGTGCTCGGCGGCAACGCCCCGGTGAGGTTCTTATCGGTTTCGGGGTCGCGGACCATCGCCGACAAGTCGCTGTACGGGTGATCGAACTTGCCGTCGCGGTTCCAGTCGAACAGCAACTCGCGGGTGAAATACCGCTCGGCGGACATGATCGCCTTCTCTGCTGCCTGTCCGCCGTGCGTCTGCATCATGCCTCCACAAGAGTCAGTTCGGTGTGCGTGTAGCCACTACGCGGCGCCTCGGTGGGCATCTGATCCACGGAAACAGCCGGCGCACCCCCGCCGAGCGACCAGGCCGAGACGGTCGCGGAGGCTTCGACCTGCGCAGCAGCGATCACCAGCGCGTCATTTGCCGTGACTTGTCCGGTAACCGTTACCGCCGGCGACACCGCCCACACATCGGCGGCCGGCGTCACCGTGAGCGTGAGCCGCTGCCAGGTGTTCGCGGTCAGGTTGACCGCGGTTCCGGTCGTGGTGCCGGCGTAGCCGGTGGCGCCGTAGTGGTCGAGGTCCAGGCGCACAGCGTTGGCCGCGCTCGCGCGAACGTAGACGCTGGCGGTGATGGTCTCGCCAGGCAGCACGGGAACCGGATACGTGCGGTCGAGGCGCACGGAGTCGCCGACCGCCCAGCTTGCCCAGGACAGGCCGGCTCCGGCCGGCGGTGCGTCGGCCGGCCACAGCGGCGAACGGCTGGCGGACCCCGCTGTGAGGGTCACGCCCGCCATATCGCGCACGCCGTAGCCGAGCGAGCCGGCCGAGCGAGACAATCGGTTGCGCTTGTAGCCCAGCAGCAACCGCAGCGGGCCGGGAATGTGGCGGAGGTGGATCGCCTCGAACCATTCCATTTCGGCCTGCGACAACCACCGCCATTTCATCGCGTACCGGGCCCGATGCCCGGTCACGTCGACCGTGGTCGCCCCGGTGATCGCCGTATGCGCGCCGCCGTAGCGCCGGACGGGGGTCTCGACTCCCTGGCGTGGCGGCCGGATCTTCACCAGTCCGCCGAGCGGGCCGAGGTACAGCGACACGGCTTACCTCCTGCGTTCGAGCGCGTTCGCGCGGTTGACGAGTCGTGCGATACCGCGGCCGGCGCGTTCGTCGAACGTCCAAGACATGCCGTCGAGAGCCTCGCGCAGCACATCCGGCGTGATCGGTGCGGACAAGTTCAGCCCGCCGCTGTTCGCGCCCGCGTAGGACACGGCCGCCGGCGCGGACAGGCGAGGCGACCGGACCGCGCCGAACGCGGCGAGCTCGGGCGACAGCGCCGACTGAACCCGTGCGGCGACCCCGGTCGCGGCGTCGACGGCGCCGGCGCCCGCGGCGGCGATCGAGCGACCGAAGTCGCCCATCAGCGCCCGACCCGAGTACGTCGTGTACCCGCGACCGGAGAACGGGCCCTCTTTCGCAGGGCTGAAGGGGAACAGGTCTCGGATGCTCCCGAGCACTCCCGAGATCTTGTCCTTGACCCACCCAACGGCGCCGGAGATGCCGTTCCACAGGCCGGTGAGCAGCGATTTCCCGGATTCGTAGAGCAGGTTGCCGAGGTTGCCGAGCGCGCCGAGGATCTGCCCCGGTAGACCGCGGACGAAGCCGATCACGTTCGAGACGCCGTTCGACACGGCGTCGCGGATCGAGGACCAGGCCGACGAGAAAATCCCCGTCACTTTCGACCAAATGTTCGAGACGATTCCTGATATATTCCCAAGCACGTTCGAGATCAAGCCGCGCACGAACGCGAGCGCCTGCGTGTGAGCTGCAACGATGCGATCCCACGCGCCGGTGAAGAATCCGACGATTCCGTTCCAGACCGACGACACAGTCGAAGTGATCGAATCCCATACGTCTGTGAAGAACGACACGATGCCGTTCCAGACCGATTCGGCGGTCGACTTGATCCATTCCCACGCGGCGAGTAGGTAGTCCTTGATTGTGTCCCAGTTGGTCACGATCAGGACTACCAGCAGCAGAACGGCCGTGATGATCGCCGTAAACGGGTTGGTGAACATCGCGACCCGCAACACCTGTAGGGCCAGCGAAACGGCCTTGAAAGCGTTCACCAGCCCCATAACGATGCTGATCGTCGGACCGATCGCGGCCGAGAAGGCAACGAAGCCGATCACCAGCGGGCCGAGCCAACTCATGTTCTCGTTGAGGAACGTCGCGAGCTGCAGCAGCAGTGGCGCGAGCATCTGAATAGCGCCGACCAGGACTGAGCCGACCTGCGTCGCCAGCTGCCCCACGGCCGGGCCGAGCTGGGCGATCACCGGTGCGAGCGCCCCGATCAAGGTCGTGGCTACCGACAGCACCGCGGGCACTAGACCGCCGGCGGCGGCGGACAGCCCGCCGAAGATCTGGCCGAGCATGGTCGCGCCCTGCGCGGAGTCCAGGAACGCGGCCAGTCCGCCCGTGAGCTGCACCAGCGAAGCAAGCATCCCGCCGCCGGATGCGCTCATGGCTGCGAACACAGAGCCGAGGATGGATCCGACGTTGCCGGCGATCGCGCCGAGCTGCGAGAGCGCGTCGAGCCCGCCTTGGATCCATTGCGCGAGCGCACCGGACTCGCGGGCGGTCGCGATGAACTGTTGAAAGCTGATCGCGGCGTTTCGGGCGCCGTCGGTGAGGCCAGGAAGGAACGAGCTGCCGACAGTGCCGACGTCGAGAAGGGCAGCGGCGACCGGGCCGACAGCGCGGGCGAGGTTCTCGAACGCGCTCGCCGAGGCGTCGCCGATCGTCTTGACGTCAGCAACGCGGCTGGACTCGGTCAGCATGAGCGCGACCGATCGGCCGGCACCGTTGGCGGCATCCGCGATCCGCCCGAACCGCTCGTCGAGAATCGGAAGGTAGGTGTTGCCCAGCGCGCTGACTTGCTGCGCCATGCCGTCAAACAGGCGGCCCTGTACCGAGGTCTTCAACGTGTTGAACCGCGGTTGCAGTCCCGCGATCGCGACGGCAGTTTCGCGGGCGGCCGGAGCCAAACCCTTCAGCGACTCGGCGAACTTCTCCGGGTCGCCCATGTTCGACAGCGCCTCGCCGAAGCCAGCGGTGCCGATCTTCAGGGCGCCGAACGCGAAAGCGGCTGCCATGCCGGCGGCCGGCAGCAGCAGTAGCGAGCCGGACGCGGCAGCCGCGCCGGCGGCCAGACCGCCGAGCGCATTGCTTACGGCACCGGACGCGCCGGCAAGCATCCCCATCCGCACCACGGCCATGCCGATGCTGCCGACGGACCTGCCGAGCCCGCGGCCAAGGCCACGCGAGAAGCCGTCACCCGCGGCTCGTCCCTCGGCCACGAACCGGCCGCGGGCGTCGCGTAGCCGGCCGTCGGCGCCGCGGGTGAACTCGCCCATGTCGCGCTGGGCCTTGTCGAGCCCGCGTTTCCAGCCGCGATCGTCGAGACGGAGGTACCCGACCAGTTCGCCCAGGGTGAGAGCCATGCTCGGGTACCTCCGCTATTCAGTTGGTGTTCAGTTGTCCCCCGGGCTCGTCCGGGGGTGCCAGCGCGCGAGCGAGGCGCGATTCGCACGAGAGCAAGCCGAGGATCCGGCAGCGAAGCCACCGCCACGAACGCTCACGGAGTACGCCGGATTCGACGTCGATGCCGTAGCGCTCGTGTAGGTCTGCCTCGATCAGCGCCCAGTTTTCGAGGACTTCCCGCCACGTGTGGCCGCCTTGTGCTTGGGCTTGCGCTTCTGGCTCGTACCATTCGCGGAGCCCGGTAGCGGGGTCGATCGGTCCGCCCTGCGGGCCTGCCGATTCCCCGCCGATGGTTCCGGGCGCCCACCGGCCTCCCAAATCGCTTGGGCCTGCTCAGCGCCGACGGTCCAGTGCGTGAACGCCGTCATGCCGGCGACCTTGAGCCATGGCCAAGCCACGGCGTCGGCGATCATTTCGTCGTACGCGGTGCCCAACGAATCGCGGTAGAGGTCGAGCTCTTCGGAGTCCGACAACAGCTGTTCGCCGGGCGTGGGCGCGTCGCTGCCGGACTGCACCGCGGCGGCGGCGGTCATCATCCAGTCCGAGAGCCGCTGCAGCCGCAGGCCGGTCTCGGCGTCCGGCGGCGGAACCGTGTAGGTGGTGCCGCTGATCGGCAGCGACAGGCCAGGGTCGAGGACTTCGGAGAGGTCGCGGAGTCCGGTCATCACGCTGCCGCCGGGTTGGTGATTTCCACCGGCGCGCCCTGCCCGGCCAACGTGAAGGTGAACGGCTCGAGGTCGGTCACGCCGCCGCCCTTCTCGAACTCCGACACGGTCGCCGTGCCGCGGTAGGCGTCGGGGGAGCCGTCGCGACGGTACCAACGGACGTCGATCGCGCCCTCGAAACCGACCAGTCGAGCGGCGCGGCGGATGAAGTCCTGTCCGGCGTCTGGGGTGAACACGGCATCGTCGGTGCGCTTGCGCATGCCCTCGCACTCCAACGACCACTTGCGTTGGGTGACGACGTCCGAGCCCCACCCGTCGGAGTCGAAATCGGAGTCGTCCTCGGTGTTGTTGTCGCCGGTCTCCTTGAACGACGTCAAGCCGCGGACCGTGACCCACGTCGGGGTGGCGGCGCCGATTCCGGCGGTGTTGACCTCGAGGGTCCAGTCCTTCGCGAGCAGTGAGCGCATGGCGGCGCCTCCTTAGATGCGGTGCGGGGTCGGGTGGTGTGCTTGCAGGTGGTACGTGTCGGCGTGCTCGTAGCGGCCGTTCGCGTCGGTGCCCATCGGAGCGGAGGCGCGGCGCTGGATCTGGTGCACGATGGCGCCAGCGAGGTCGAGGTGAGTCGCCCCGCCGATCACGTCGTGTACGGCGTCGACGAGGTCGAGCGCGTCGCGCGGGTCGCCGGCGGCCGAGCGCGCCCGCACCTGCAGCCCGACAAGCTCGTCGGCCTGCGTGCTGGTGTTCAGCGGGTACGGGGTGAGGACGATGATCCGCGGCGGGTCGGGCGGAACGGCGCCGACGATGATGCCGGTTTCGGTCGCGGTGTAGGCGCCGCTTGCCCGGTAGGTGCCGACGCCGGCGGCGGCCAGGTGCAGCGCGAGCCCGTGCGCGAGCGTCGACGTCCATCCGCTCATGAGCCCAGCGCCTTACGGATGCTGGCCTGGACGAGCTTGCCCATGGTGTCGGACTCCTCGGCCATGGGCTGCTCAAGGTATTTCGCCTGGCGCCCCTCGGCGTGCTTCCAATCGAGCTCTTCGTGTTGCCGAACCGCATACGGGGTGTCGTAGGCGACTGCGGCGGTGAGGTTGGATTCGTCGACGGATGTCACGCCGGAGCGTTCGAGCGTGCCCTCTTCCAGCGGGACGAGTTGGCGGGAGGCGCCGAGTAGGTGCTCGGCGGCCAGGCGGAGCCCGTTGATGGCGCCGGCGCGGCTGCGCGCGTTGACCTGCGGGCCGTTCCAATCGAGCTTGACGCGCTTCGGCATCAGGTGCACACCACCTCGAGGTGAGACGGGACAGGAAGCCGGCCACCGTCGCGGGTTTTCGCGTCTATCACTGTCGAGCGGGTGCCGTTAGCAAGCGTGACCCGCGAACCGGCGGGCGCCACTGTGGACAGTGGGACGTAGAGGGTGGTTTCGCTGACCACCTCGGCGCCCTCGGCGTTGCGCACCAGGCGGCGGGCGGCGTCGACAACCGCTCGCACCTGCACGGCCGGGCCGTACACGGGGCCGTAGGCGCCGGTGCCCTCGTACGGTTCGATCGTCACCGTCTGCCCGGCCTGCATGAGCAGCCATGCGGGGATGCCGGCCACGTCGCCCCCTCTCGGTTACAGGTGGACGATTTGGCCGGGCAGCAGGCCGGCCAGTCGCAACGGTCGGGCGACCGTGTCGGGCAGGTGGCCGGCGGGCGTGCTTGCGGCGCCGTTGGCTGTGCGGGCGAGGTTGATCGAGCCGATTCCGACCGACGCCCACTGTCCGGCCGTGCCGGACTCGTCGCCGGTCTCTATCCAATGCACGGCCTGTGCACAGGTGGCTTCGCGCATGGCGTCGACGACCGTCGGGTCGGTCGGCATGCCGGCCGCGTCCGTGGTGTAGATCGCGGACATGGTCGCGAGCTCGACCTCGTCGGACGCGCGGGCGAGCATCCGCGACGCTTCCGGCTCCGCGGGCACCACGACGCCGGCCGGCGCGTAGCTCACCAGCTCGTCACGGTTGGCGTAGACGCGGCCCACCGGTCACGCCTCCGGGATGTCGAGCACCTGCACCGACAGATCGGCGATCGCGGTGTAGTTCACCCACACCGACCCGTCTTCCTGGTTGTAGATGCTGCCGAACGGCGCAGTGATCACGGTCGAGGAGGCCGGGACATTGATCACCTTGGCGGGGATCGTCTGTCCTTCGACGGTGCGGCCGAACGGGATCTCGACCGTCTTCGCTGTGGTGGCGTTGGCGTTCTTCACGACCAGGACGCGCCGGCCGGAGTTGACGAACGAGTGCCCGTCGGCGGTGGCGGTCGTGGTCGGGTTGACGGCTACGCCGGTCCGGGTTGCCGTGGTCGCGGAGAGTGCGGTACGTGCCATGGGTTTACCTCTCTCGGGCGGCACGTGGGGCGCCCCTTGGCGGGCGCCCCGTGCAGGCGGTTACTCGGACTTGTCGCCGGCCGGCTTGCTCGGCGCCTTGCTCGGCGCCTTGCCCGCCTTGGCCGAGTCCTCGACGGTGTAGCCGGCGCCGCGGAAGTACTGCAGTGCGGCGATGTTGTCGGCGTCGACCTGGGCCTCGCCGTTGGCGAACGCCACGCCTGCCGAAATGCCGGTGTACGTGCTGTTGGGCGCGGTGACCTTGATGGTTCCCACGGTGTGAACTCCAAACGGGGTAGGCGACATCAGTCGCGGACCTCGGGCCCGCGGCTGATGTCTGTGCGGTGAGGGTCAGGCGCTCTTGATGTTGCGCAGCACGCCGGCGGCCTTGGTCGCCTTCAGCGCCACACCCACCGGGCCCATCTCGACCTCGCCCTTCTTGACCGCGCCGGCGTTGCTGAAGTCCGGCAGCCACGTCTGAACCAGCGGCGCGCTGGCCATGCTCACGCCGTGGAAACCGTCGAGCCCGTAGCGGACCGCGTACAGGTCGCCGAGGTTGGTGATCTGGCCGCCGGTGCCGGCGCCGTCGGCGTCGCGGGACTGCAGGCCGATCACGGGGTTGTTGTTGCCGGCCTTGGTGCCCAGGTCGACCAGCGGGATTCCGTCGTAGGCGTTGACGGGCCGGCCGAAAGCGTCGGTGGTCTTGTCGATCTGGTCGGCCCACGCGGCGATCATCTTGAACAGGGCGAGCGTCTTGCGGTTGCCGTAGATCACGGTCGGCCGCTCGTCCAGCGACGAGAGCCAGTCGTCAACACGCGCCATCTCGGCGAGGGCCTTCGCCTTGCTGTCGATGGTGGTCCAGTCGACGTAACCGGTGGTCACGCCGTTGTTGAGCGGCAGGTACTCGGTCGTGGTGCCGGTCAGTGCCTTGTTCAGGCCGTCGAAGCTGTTCGCGTCGACGGCGGTGTCACCGTTGATCACGGTGTCGGCGAACAGGGCGCGAGCGGCCTTGATCTTCTGGGAGATGTTCAGCGACACCTGCGACGCGGCGGCCGCACCGACGCGGGCGAGCACGCGGTCGATCTCGAACGCCCCGCCCAACGGGTGCAGGTCCGTCGAGTGCCGGGTCGTGGTGACGTTCTGCGGCGCGTACTCGGCGTTGTACGCACGGAACGCTGCGGTCGGCTGCGTCGCCAACCGGGTGTAGGTGTAGGTCAGCGTTCCGCCGCCACCCGCGGGGTTGACGACGTCGTCGAACGTCAACCGGTCGAGGATGTCCGACGACTTCCGAAACTCGTCGATGACCTGCAGGTCGATGTCATCGGTTGCGGACTGCTTCGCCTGCTCCAGCGAAACGGGCATGGGGAGTTACCTCCGGTCAGGGTCAGCCGTTGCCGAGTCGGGCGGCGACGGCGTCGGTCAGGTTCGTTGCTCGCTTCGATCCGCCGGACCCGCCGGGGATCGGAGCACCGGAACGCGCCGGCGCCTGGCCGGATGCGCGGTACTGCGGTCGTGCGTCGAGGGTTTCGGCCACCAGCGCATCCAGCGCGGCGGCGAATCCCTTGTCGGTGGGGTCGAGCTGGCCGAGGGACTCGGCGAACGCTCGGGAGTCGAGTAGCGCGTCGGGGTCGCCCCCGGCCTTGCGCGCGGCCTGCTCGGCGGCGCGCTCGACGCGCAGCGTCCGCAACTCGTTGTCCTTCGCGGTGAGCTGCTCGGCGAGCTTCGCGGGGTCGGGCTTGTCGTCGCCGGCGTCGGGATTGAGCGCGCGGGCGATGCCGTCGAGCGTCGCTCGGAGCTCGTTGACCTCGGTGCGTCGGCCGGCGGCCTCGTCGCGGAGCTGCTTGACGTAGTCGGCGCTGAACGTCTTCTCGGCCGGCGACTTCTCGTCGGCCTTGGTGTCCTTGCCTTGGGGGGCCTCGTTTTCCGTGCCCTGGTCGCTGCTGCCGGCCGTTTCGGTGTCGTCGGTGGCCGGCGTACCGGCGTCCTCGGATCCGCCGAGCACGGGCCAGATCGGGCCTCGGCTGGTGAAGCCGATGGCGCGGAGTCCGGTCACGGGGTGGGCGGGCAGGGTTTCGGGCATGGCGGGGCCTCCGGGGCTCTCGTCGGTGGGTGTGCTCGGCACCTGGCCGAGCGCGGGGTGTGTCTTGTCGTTGACACGGTCACGGGCCTGCCGTAACTTTGTGTCTGTCAGACACAACGTTTGAGGGGGTTGCGATGTTCGAGCTCTTCACCGCTACGGATCTCATCGCCGGCGAGCGTCTGCGGCAGATCGACGCCGAACAGGTGCCCGGACAGATGACCGTTTCCGACTGCATCGCCGAGATCGAGGCGGAGCAGCAGACCGGCGAGCTCGTCGAGATCGTTGACGCGGGCCCGGTCATGCCGGTCTCGCCGGTCGAGCTGTTCAGCGTCGAAGAGCTGCGCGGTCAGCTGGTACTTGCATGAGCGCGCGGAAACACCTCAGTGTCGCCGGCCTCGCGCGCGAGCTCGGCGTCACCCGACAGGCGGTCACCAACTGGCGGGCCCGCTACGGCGAGGACTCCGACCACCCGTTCCCGGCGCCCGACGTCGAGATCGTCGTCGACGTCGACGACGACCAGGCCGACGGCGTGCCGGGGTGGCTGCCTGAACGGATCGACGAGGTGCGCCAGTGGCGCACGGGCCTGCCCGGTCGTGGTGCCGGTGGCGGGCGGCCCCGACTTACTACTCTCGAGCAGCTCGGGGCGAACCTCATCGCAGCGTCCGAAGAATTCGACGCGGAACGACAGCGAGAGCGGGACCGTAGGCGTCACGGTCGGGACAACGCGAGCTAACGCTCGTCGAGTGCTTTGCGGCGCGCTACTCGCCACACGCGGGCGAGGGCGCGCCGTTCGCGTGTCTGGCGGTCGTGCTCGGCGCGCGCGGCAGGATCGAGCCGGGCAGCCTCCCATGGCTTCAGCGGCGGCGCTGCGTAGGGGTTGGCCAGGGGCGGCCGGGGTTGTTTCCCGGCCGCGTATCCGGCGTCGTGAGCGGCGCGGACCTGCGCGACAGTGAGCGTCACCGCAACCAGTCCTCTCCGCCTGTACGGAACCCGGCATCACGTGCGGCCTGCGTGTCGCCGAGCAACTGCGCGGCGAACTCGTCGAACGTGAGCCTACCGTGTTCGTCCCACCATTCCAGCAGTTCCGGGCTCGCCCACTTGCGTGCGCGGGCGGCCGGACCGACGAACAGCTCGCGCGGGTTGACTCCCGCAGCCTCGCCGGCGTTGCTGAGTAGGTAGCCGTTGGTGTCGGCTTCGGCGGCGAGGTACTGCGCGTCGACGTAGTCACGGAACGCGGCGCGGGCGAGCTCGTCGAAACTGCGGCCCTCGTAGCCCTGCTCCCGCAAACGGTAGATCGCATCTTCGCGGCGCTGTGCCTCGACGCTTTGGCCGGTGGCTTCGGCCCACGCGTCCTCTTCGGACATTCCCTCTGCGACAAGGCGGTCGTACTCGGCGAGTTGCCGCTCTTGGCGTTCGAGGCGTTCGCGTTCGCGGCGGTCCCGCTGGCGTTGCCGCTCGGCCTCTGCTGCGGCGTCAGCGTCCGCGGCTGCCTGCTCGGCTTCCTCGGCTTGCTCCTGGCGGTGGTCGAGCTCGGCGAGGATCTCCTCGACGGCGTCGTCGCGGTCGCCGTAGGTGCCCAGTGCTTCGGCGAGCTCGTCGTCGGACAACGTCGACCAGTCGGGCAGGTCGGCCGGTTCCGGTTCGGCGGGCTGGTCGAGTAGGTCGAGCTGGTCGTCGTCGACCGGCGCGGCCGGCTGGGCTTCGACCTGGTCGGCGTCGACGCGTGGGCGCGGGCGCCGCGGTTCGGCCGGGCCCCCGTCGAGCGGGACGTCGGCCGGCGCGGCGATCTCGCCGGTGGGCCTGGTCGAGGCGGTCGGCATGTTGCCGGCGCCGATCTGCTCCCGGTACCGCAACCGCTTGAGGTCGGTGTGGGCCTCGAGGTGCTCGCGCAGGGCGGCTTGCCATTCGCGGACCTTGCGGCCGGCGGTCTTGCGGGCGGTCGCGTCGAGCGCGGCGGCCTGGCGCTGCTTGTGCTTGCGGATCTGGCGCTCGATCGCGCGTTGCCGCTGCCGCGCCTGGTCGCCCTCGGGGTCGGCCGTCGGCTGAGCCGGTAGCCGGGTCATGCCGGGCAGATATGCCGAGACGGAGTGCCGGCAGTTCGGATGCTGAAAGCCAGCGAGCCGGGCGCCGGTCAGCGTCGCGACGACGTCCACCGCGAACGGCTCGTCGGTGAGCTGATGGGCGACGGTGATCTCGCCAGTGGGCCCGTCGTCGAGCCGCAACACGCGGCCCTCGTACGGCCGGCAGAGGGCGCACTCTTGCGCAGCGTTGGAGACGTAGACCAGGCGGACGCCCATCGCGTCGAGCCGGTCTGTCTGCCCCTGCACGGCGGCGCGTTGGGCGACGGTGCGGGTTGCCATCTCCACATAGCTCGGGAGTTTCCAGCGGCGCCCCGACCGGTCCACGAACGACGTGATGCCCTGGTCGACGAACCGGGCGAACGCCGATTGTGCGGCCTCGCGGCGGGTCTGTGTGCCGGTGAGGATCCGGCCGGCCGCCGCGGTGACCACCGACCGGTAGACGTCGACGACGTCGCGTAGGACGTTCGCGGCGCGCATCCCGACGTCGCCGAACACAGCGCCGGCGAGCGCTTCGACAGCGGCGAAACCGGGTGCCTCGTCGGCTGCACGTCGTGCGGCCTCGGCCAGACCGGACAGCGGGAACAAGCGGGCCGGCAGTTCCTCGAGAGCACTCCGCCAGCCGGCACGGAACGATTGCGCCGCGGCCTGGCGGAACGCGGTCGAACCGTCGGCCTGCAGTGCGGCCAGGATCGCCGAGGCGGACGCGCGCAGCGACCGCACCGCGGCGAGCCTGCGTTCGGCCCACACCGGGGCCGGCATGTCGCGATCGATCTCGCCGGCCAGGTGGCGGGCGATGACCGCGGCGAGCGCGGTCTCGGCCTCGCGGTAGACGGCGGCGACGGTGGCGGCGATCTCGTCGAGGTACTCCGGATCTACCGCCACCGCGCCTCACCCCTCCCGCTACTGGTCGGCGGGCCCGGCCTGATCCTCGTCGCCGGCCACCGGGTCGCCGGTCGCTGCGGCGCTGCGCATCGCGGCGACCGGGTCGAATCCGTCTGCGCCTTGCTCGGCGCGGATCCGCTCGACTTCCTCGGTGATGCGGTCCTCGTCCCACTCCGGGTGAAGCATCGAGACCTTGACGAACGTCGAGACGGCGCCGGCGGTCTCGAGCTCCCGTAACGTCTGCGCGAGCTGTAGCGGGTTTTCCTGCACGCCGTCGGGAAACTCGATCGCCGGCGGGGCCGGCTCGACTCCCGGCGTCTTGAACACGAGCCGGTCGACGTACAGCAGCGCTGTAGCGAGGTCGCGCAGCCCCGGAGCCCAGTAGCCGGCCTTCTTGCCGCGCGTGGTGTACGAGCGGCGCTCACGAGACCGGACCTCGGTTGCGGTGACGCTCTGCCCATCGGTGCCGAGCCCGAAGGTCTGCGCCGAATAGCCGGCGGTTTCGACGGCGTGCCTGATGAGCCGGTCGAGGGTGCGTTCGTGCTCGGCGACGCGAATCGCGAACTGCTGCACGGTAATTCCAGCTGCGGACGACGTCGGCGGCACGTCGAGAGCTTCGTACGCCTCGCGCTCGGGGTCGAATGCGGCGCCCTGGCCGGGGCCGAGGTTCTGCAGGAACGCGGACGGGACGATGATCCGGCCCTTGGCGAGCCGAACATCGCGCATCCACGAGGTGAGCACCTCGTCGAGCTGGTCGAACAGCGGCTCGACCGATTCGAAATCGGAGCGGCCGAGCTGCGAGGCGCGGTCGACGCGCGAGGGGAGCATGTTCGGCACGTACACCACCGGCAACACCGGTAGGCCGATGTCGACGACTGGCTCGTACCCTGCGGCGTCGGGGTGCCCGGCGAGGTCGATCTCGCGGCCGAGCTTGTCGTCGCTGCCCTCATACAGCCCGTAGAGGGTGACGGCACGGCCGTTGTCGAGTTCGTGACGCTCGACCAGGCGCAGCACCGTTGAACCGTCGTTCTCGAGCTCTCGCCAGAACGTCACGGCCCGCAACCGCCCGTAGGGGGAGAACTCCGGTAGCGCGCGGTCGGCGTGCACGATCGCCAACAGCGGTTGCTTGGCAAGATCGTGATCCCAGCCAGCGCGCAGGTACACACCGCCCAGCGGCGCCGCGACCTCGGCAGCCTCGGACAAGCGGGCCTGTAGGCCGATGCCCTCGGCGATGGTGTCCCAGCGCGCGGCGTTCGTGGCGTTGTCGAAGGTGATCCGCGGCGCCTCGGAGAACAACAGGTCAGAGCTCGCGGTCGCGATGTCGGCCGGCAACGGGAGGTGCAGCTTGGCGCGTTTCTCGCCGGCCGGGATCGGGGCGCCCCAGAACCAGCGCGAGAGGGTGCCGACGATGCCGCCGCGGTACTGCGAGGGGCGGTTCGTCGGCCCGCTGCGACGGTTGGTGTAGACGCGGGCGATGCGGTCCGGGTCGCCGGCGTACCAGGCGTCATGCTCGTTCATCCGCGCGAGCGCGCCGGCGTACTGGCGAGGCGGCCACTCGGCGCCGTTACTCGGCAGGGGCATCGTCGGCGCTCCCTTCGATCTCGTCGGCGACCGCACGCAGGAACGTCGCGAGGACTTCGCGGATGGCCAGCGGATCGGCGCGCACGCGGCCGATCTCGGCTTCGGTGTTGCCGACACGGAGGTACACGGGCATCGACGGCGGCGGCTCGATCATGTGGACACCTCCGGGGCGAGTAGGTGCCGCCAGGCGTATTCACTGCTGTGCAGCACGTAGCGAGCGGCGTCGAGCGAGTGATCGTTGGCCTTGATCGGCTTGTCCTCGCCCTTCTGGGCTGCGGAGTCGTCCCAGCTGTAGCCGGGGATTTCGTTGATCAGGCCGGTGCACGAGCGGTGCACCTTCAGCGCGTCGCGGGCGAGCAGCCCCGAGACGGTGCGGATGCCAGGCAACACGTCGTTGATCGCGTCGGCAACGTTGTTGACGCCGTCGCGGTAGAGCTGCAGCCCGAACGACGCGGCCGAGGGGTCGACGTAGATCCACTCCGGGCGTACGCCTCGGGTGTCGCGGCCGGGTTGCTCGACGTTGGCGAGCCACGTGCGCACGTTCTCGGAGTACTCCGGGTCGGTCAGCGACCGGAACGCGAGTGCGGAGTCGTGCCGGTACTCGCTGGTGAGGTAGAGCCGGCCGTCTTCACCGAGGCCGAGCAGCAGTGCGGCGAACGGGTTCGTGGTGCCGTAGTCCAGGCCGGCGCCGATCCATCGGACGATTGCCGGCACTTCGTCGACGACGTGCCGCTCGTCGTCCCACATGTCGTAGACGGCGCCCTGCGCGAGGCACCATTCGCCGAGGATGAAGCGCCGGTACCACAACCCGACGTACTCGGCTTTCAGCGACGTGACGTACCGCGGATCGAGTGACGGGTTGTCGTCCAATGTGAAGTGCCACGAAGCGAGGTCGAGCTCGCCGGCGCGCAGGAGGTAGCCCTTGCGCAACCAGTGCGCTGGCCCGTCCGGGTTGGTGGTCGCGAGCAGCCGAGCACCAGGCACAGACAGCCGCGAGAGAAGCATCGTCCAGAACGTTTCCGGCACGAGCGTGGCCTCGTCGACGTAGGCGAGTGCCGCGGTGGCGCCTCGAATGCGTCCCTCCGCGCGCGCGTCCGAGGCGCCGACCAGGTGCACGACGCGACCGAGAATGATCGCCGTCGTACTGCCGGTGGTGTGGTGCACGTGCTTGGCGATCGGCCCGAACAGCGCGGAGGACTGCAACGGGTCGATGATGTTGCGCTCGATCGTCTGCAGCGTGCGACCGACGACGAGCAGTAGCCCAGTGTCCGGGGCACTGGCCACGCCGAACAGGAACGCGAGCAACGAGGCGACGGTCTTACCCGAACGCACCGCACCGCACCAGATCGACACGCGCGCGTGCTGACACTCCACAATGGAGCGGATCTGTCGGGGCGAGAGCACTCGGGTAACGCGGTCAAGGTCGATCATCGGCGTCAGCCGGCGGTAGTTGGTCGTATGCGGCTTGCAGGCCGGCGGCGAGGCTGCCGAGCATCGAACGGGCATCCTCGGCCTGGGAACCACTGTCGATGCGCTCGAGGTCTGCATGTCGCTGCAGCGCGATAGAGGCGGACTGCATCAGGTTGCGGATGTCGGACGTCGGCGGCTTGTCGAGCTGGTGCTCGTTGTAGACGTTCTCCGGTCCGCCGAACGCGTACACGATGTGCGGCCGGTCGATCTGCGCGAGAAGCTCGCCGGCGCGGCGGAGCAGCTCGGCGGACAGTTCGGCGCGGCGGGTCTTGTTGTCGACCTGCTTCGCGTGCGTGGCGGCGGCCGTCTTGGAGCGGTCGAAGGTGAGGCCGAGCTCGCGTGCGATCTTGCTGACGGTCGAGGGGGATCGGCCGATCTCGCGTGCGATGTCGTTTCGGGTCTTGCCCTGCGCGTGCAGCCGGCGCACGCGGGCTCGTTCCTCATCGGTGGTTGGGGTGGGCGGCATTGGTCACCTGCCCCCCTGACATGCGAAAACCCCCGGCCTGTGAAGGTCCGGGGGCGGATGCGGGCAGACTTCTACCCGCTGAAGGGTGATTTAAGCACGATCATCCGACCGGCGTCAACGCGGGTTGACGGTTGCGGGTGGGGATTGCGGCGAGGATCACGCGGCACTGCTCAGCGTCGTAGAGCGGCCGGTCGTCGCGGGTGCGGTCGGCGACCGGGCACGACTGCCGGATCGTGTGCACGCTGCGGCCGGACAGGCGCGCCAGGCTCCCCCGGTCGACCAGAGCGCGGCCGTCGCGGTAGCGGACGATCGGCGGGTGTGTCACGGCTTCGGGCTCCACTGTGGATCTGCGGCGAGGCGGTCGGCGGCGACGGTCCACGGGTCGGTATGCGGTGCGCCGTCCTGGATTTCGGCGAGCACGGCGCGGATGGCCTGCCACGCGTGCGGCTCGCTGATACCGAGCTCGGTCATGCGCTGCCAGAACCGGGCCTCGGTTTCCTTCGCCGCTTCTATGCTGGCGGCCATGCGATCGGCGAACGTGGCGGCGTCGGCGAGCATGACCTCGCAGAGCTCCCGCGTCGTCCGGCGGACGCCTTCGGGGAGTTCACCACGGCCGGCGGCGAGCGCGAGCTCGTCGAGTAGCCCAACGAACACGTACCGATCGGCGGGCACGACCTGCGCCCGCCCGATCTGGCTCTCGGCCTGCTGCTGGCGGGACTGCCGGCGGAGCGTCTCGGCGGCCGTGGTGATGAGGTCCTGCTCGGCGCGGTACTTCGCGCGCTGCTGCTCCGTGGTCACGCTGCCCCCATCATCTCGAACGCGAGCCGCTGCCCGAGGTCGAGCAGCTCAAGCCCATCGTAGGTACCGCCGCAATCACCACAGCGAACCGCGACGGTGTCCGTCGTGCCGACCGGGAACAGCGGCCCGCCGCACCCGCCGCACGGGGCAACAGGCTTCGACGGCGCCTCGCCGGCCAGGCGCCGGGCCTGCCCGTGGAGCTCGCGGAGGTTCTCGGCGAGGTCGTCGATCCAGGGTTGTCCGGCGCACCACGCGATCCGGCCGCGCAGGTAGCCGGCCTCGCTGGTGATCGTGGGCGACGTGCGCGGCCGTTCGACGGGGTCGTGGGGTCCTGCCAGGCGGTTTCGCTCGTCCCACACCCACCGTGAGAGCCCGTGCAGGGTGCCGAGTATCGACATGATGTCGTCGTCGACGTCGTCGGGGCCGACCACGTGCGACACGGTGCGGTAGTCACGCGCGGCGATGACGTCGAGCCGGGCCGGCGGTCGGCTACCGAAACCGGGTGAGCGCCGGCCACCATCGCCACCAACGCCGGGGCGGGCGTCGAGTACCGCGGCGTACTCCTCGATCTCCCGCAGCCGGGCGCGCATGGTCTCGGCGCACTGCGCGCAGCAGTAGTGGCAGGGTTCTGCGTCGCGCTGGCAGCGGTCGACGGTGCAGGGCTTGGTGTAGGCGTCGAGCACGGGGCTACCTCCGTTCCGTGGGGTGACCTGCGTGGCGATGTTCGCCGCGCAGGTCCGGGGATGGCGGGTCAGCGGCGATCGGTGCGGGCGTTGTAGGCGTTGACCTGCCGGACGATGGCGGCCATGTCGGCGCGGATGGGCTGCGGGTCGTCCTTCTCGGCGAGGAATGCGGCGTCGGCTTCACGCACGGCTGGGTGCGTGCGGTCGGCGAGCTGCTGCTCGGCCTGCTCGGCGCGCAGGATCGCGGAAACTAGCTCCGCCTCCGCTTTCTCGGCGCGGGTCCGCTCATGCGTCCAGCCTGCTTCGTACCGTTTGACGCTCTGTTCGGCGTTGTCGGCGCGTTCCCGCAGGGCTCGCACGAACTCGGCGACGGTCGGCGACTTGCCTCGGTGCCACTCGGCGGCGTACACGATGTCGGAGACGACGCGCACGTATTCGCGCTGCGCCGCTTCGGCCCGGTCGGCGCGGTCCGTCTCGGCGCGTAGCAGGTTCGCCGCGGACTGGTGCTCTGCGTTCCAGTTGTCGCGCTCCGCCTGCGCGTTCCTGGCGATCTCTCTCCACTCGGCGAGCTCGGCGCGCAGGGCTTTGGCGTCGGCTTCGGCCCCGTCGCGTTCGCCCTGGGCAACGGCAAGTTCGGCCGTGGCATCCTCGGCGTGGGACTTCCAAGCGCCAATTTCGGACTTCAGCCGGGCGAGGTCTGCCGGGGCGTGTTCGCAGGCTGCAGCGTCTCGGCCGCGCTGGTAGCCGTCGGCGTATGCCTCGCCGAGCCGCTGTGCGTCGCTCATGCGGTCATCTCCTGTCGGGCGTCGTGGGCGGTAAGTCCGAGCATGTCGAGCAGGCGTGCGCAGTCGGCGGCGTCGTGCGCATTGCTGGCGACGTAGAGCGTCGCGGCGCTCCGTTCGGCCGGGGTGTTGGGCTTGGCGACTCCGGCGGCGAGTCGGCGTTGGTCGAGCTGGGGCGGGATGGTCACGCGGTCACTTCCGGACGAGGGGTTCGACGATGAGCACCAGGCCGGCGCGGTCGCCGAGCTGGATTTCGGGCATGTGCTTGGTCATGAGCTCGGGGACGTCGTCGGTGACGACTCCGGCGTCGACGAGTCCGTCGGCGCACGCCTTGAGGGTGGGCACGACGTTGTCGGCATCGCGGCGACGCCGGTTGGTGACGGTCCACACCAGACGGACCGTGCAGCGGCCGAGGGCGGGTACCTGCTCAGCGCGGGCGAGTTTCGCGGCGTCGCCCCGTACCTGCTTGGTGATTCGGGCGCGGGCGTGGTGGTGCATGCGCTGGTTGGCGGTGAGCGGCGGGCGCTCGTAGGGCAGGGCCAGCCGGTACGTCGTCGAGGCGGTCACCTGACACCATCCAGCGCGCGGGCGATGACGCGGCGGAACTTCTTCGCGATGAACTCGGTATTGGCAGGTTCGGCAAGGGTGGTCATGGCCGTGCATTCGTCCAGCACGGCGCGCAGGGCGTCGAAGGCGGCGACGCGCTCGGGGTGCTGGCGGCGGTACTCGTCGACGTCGCCGGTCGTGTGGTCGTCGCGGTCGGCGATGCGCTGTTCGAGCTCGTCGAGTAGTTCGCGGGGGTCGGTCACTTGGCACCACCGCGGATCACGCGGTTGATGGTCTGCACGGTGGTGCAGGGCCACGGGATCGGGTTTTCGTTGGCGTCTACGCCGCATTCGATGCAGTCGCCGACGCCGTCGGCCTGGTGGAGGTCGAGCACGGCGCGCACGGCGTCGTCGGCGAGTCCGGGCTTGAAGCACTCCACGGAGCATCCGACGTCGACTGGTTGGCAGTTGCGGCACTCGATGCGGCGTTCGTCATTGGCCGGCGGATTGGGGACGGCGCGCAGGATGGGGAGTCCCATGGGGTTCCTCTCGGGTTTCGCGCGCGCGACCGGGGGGTCGTCCGGTCGCGCGCGTGCTGCTGTCTGCTGGGCTTATCTGCGGGGGGATAGGGCGCGGGTGCAGCTCTTTCGGTGGAGTTGGTAGAGCTGCTGTCCGTGTCGGCGGGCGCCGGGGATTTGGTTGGTGCGGAGCTTGACGGCGACGGCGTGGCCCTTGGTCGGGTGTCGGGTGATGGTGTGGTCGCCGTGCGGGTGTGGGTCGCGGTCGAACGCGACGTCGTCGCCGGCGATGCGTGCGAGGCGCACGGGCGCGCGGCAGGCTTCGCAGGTCGGGGCGTTCATGCGGCGCCCACCAGGTGGCCGCGGCCGTAGCGGGTGGCACAGGTGGCGCATTCGCGGAACTTCAACCATCGGGGGGTTTCGTTGATGGTGTCGTGTCCGGGGGACGCGGCGCCTTTGCGGTAGCGCTGGCCGGGTTTGATGGCGTATCGGGTGCAGCTGTCGCAGTAGTGGCGTTTGTGTGCGGTGTGGACGGTGGACCAGATCATGCGGTCACCTCGCCGGGGAGCTCGACGGTGGGGACGCTCCGCGGCCAGTCCTCGACAACGCCGTTTTCGTCCGTGCCGCGGTGGTCGCCGTCGTGGCCGGCGTCGAGTACGCACGTGTAGACCAGGGCGCGGACTTCGGCGCTCGCGTACCGGTTGTCGGCGTAGGGCTGGGCGGTGGCGCCGCACGCTGGGACGTGGGGCTCGAACCATTCGCCGGGTTCGTCGGGCCTGTCGGTGTGCCAGAAGCACCCGCAGTTCTGGCAGTCGAGCGTGCGATCTGGTGTCGCGTCGGTGGACTCGCCGCACAGTGAGCAGGGCGGCGTGTCGATGGCCAGTCCGGGCGGTGCGGGGCGGGTGTTGGTCATCGGCCGGCCTCGCCGCTTTCGGCGGCGCGCTGCTGGGCCTGCTTGTGCTGCGCGTCGAGGAACAACAGGTAGCGGGCGATGTCGCGGACCTCGTCCCAATCGAGCCGGGGCCCGTCCTCGTTGCCGCATTCGGTCACCCAGAAATTCACGCCGAGTCCGTCGGGCTCGGGCGCAATGCGGACCGTGTTGCCGCCTTCGTCGTGCCAAAACGGGTAGCCGTTGAGCTCGGCCTTGCACAGGTCGGTGCGCTTGGCTTCGCTGTCCTGCTCGGCGAGGTAGTCGGCGACGAGCGCGGCGTGGCGCGGCATGAATCCAAGCGGCGGGCGCTTGGGGTCTTCGATGCGGCGCGCCAAGAATCCGAGCAACACACCGAGGCTGCGTCCGTACTGTCCGGGGTGGACGGTCTCTGCGTGCTCGCGGGCGACGCGGAGCCTGGCGGCGAGGCGGTGCCGGTTGGCGATCTGTTCCGGGCTCAGTTCCTCGGATGCAGGTTTCTCGTTGGCAGGGGTGGCGGGCTCGGCGGGCTCGTGCTGGCGGAGGGCGTCGACGAGCGCGAGCGTGGCGTGGACCTGCGCCTCGGCGACGGATTGGCCGGACCGGTACTGATCGGCGAGCAGCCGTTCGGACTTGGCACGGTGGTCGGTTGCGGTCATCGGGTCACCTCGGCGAAGTCGGCGGGAACCGCGGGCATGGCGGGGATCGGGGGCAGCAGGCACGGGCGCAAGAGGATGTCGACGTGGATCACGTGGCGGCCGGCGGTGACGTAGCGGGCGGGATGACCGCAGACGGCGCACGGGGTGCCCAGTAGCGGCAGCAGCACCGGGGCGAGCGCGGGGGCGCCCCCCTGGTGGGGGGCGCCGTGCTGCAGGGCGGTCATGCGGTGCCTTCGGTGGGGGCGTGCACCTGGGCGCGGGGGCGCGGGGTGCAGGTGGTGTGCAGGAACACCAGGTGTCGCATGTGGCCGGGCAGGGCATCGATGAATGCGCGTTCGGCGATGGCGATGTCGCGCATCTCGGTTACGCGCTGGGTGTAGTGCTCGACGCTGGCGTGGTCGCCTTTGGCTTGTGCGTCGCGAAGGCATCGCGCGGCGGGGGCGGTGGCCTGCTCGATGTAGTCGTCGGCCATCAGTCGGGGCCCGCGGATTTCCCAGATTCGGGCGGCTTCGTTGATGGCGCCGGGGGTGGTGAATTCGACGGCGACGCGGCCCTTGGTGGTCTTGGCGACGACGCCGCGGCGCCACTTCTGGTGTCCGAAGGTGATCGCGACGTCGCCGACGGACAGATCGGCGATGGTGGCGTCGTCGCCGCGGTTGTGCTCGTTGACCGGGCGCATGGCGAGTTCGGCGAGGCGCACGAGGTGTGCGGCGATGGTGGCGTCGTCGGCGGTGGTGGCGCCGGTCGCGGTGTCGGTCATGTCGTTGGCCTTTCCGGGTTGTGGTGGTGGTTCGGCTCTGTTTGCTTGCGCGCAGCCTATCGAGTTGCTTGCGTGCAAGCAAGTTAGGAGTGCTGCTTGTTGACCGCTGCGTCGATGCGGGACGGGTGGGCTGGGATTTTCTGCAGTGGGCGGCCGTTGTAGCTGGTGCATTCGTGGTGTTCACGGGCCTTGCAGTAGGAGCAGGCGACGGCGAGCAGTTGTCGACGTGCGCCGGCCTCGGCCTCGGCGACGTCGGGGTCGCGCCCGGTTCGCTCGGCGTGGATCCGCGCGAATCGCTCGGCCAGGCTGCCGACCGGTTGCGGGGCGGCGGCGATTGCGGCGCGCTGGTTGGCGATCTCGGTGGTGTGGCGGCGCTCGAGGTAGTCGCGTTTGGCGCTCTTGTAGTAGCCGAACACGTCGGCCGGTGTGATGCTGCGGCGGTGTTCGCGGTAGGCGTCGGACCGGTAGTAGCCGTGGACGGCCGGCTCTGCGACGCGGGCGGGAACGTCCTCGAGCATGGCGACCCACACGGCGACGACGTCCTCGTCGTAGGCGGGCATGGTCGGGTCGATGGCGGCGGCAACGCCCATGAGCGCCAACACGTCGTCGCGGTTCATGCGGTGAGTTCCTTCCGGGGCTGCTGGGCGTCGAAAATCGCGTCGAAATCGGGGTCGATCACGGTTCCGGCAATCGAGGGCTGTACGGGCCGGTGGGCGGCGCTGGGGGCGCGATCACCGAGATATGCCCGGACCTTGTCGCCTCGAGCGCTACGGGCGGGCTGGGCCGGTTTCTGCGCTGCCCTGGCGGCTTTGACCACGTCGCCGTAGAGCCACGACAGGGCTTTCGGGCTGTGGACGTCGTCGCGGCGGTCCCACTCGTCGAGCGCGGCCAAGATGAGATCCGGTTTCGCGCCTTGCCCGAGCAACTCGTCGACGGCTTTCGAGAGATCGCGGAGTTGCTTCGGCAGGTACGCCGGCGCGTCCGGATACCGCTGCCGCCACTGCGAAACGAGCGTGAACGCGGCTGGTTTCACGGCGTTGCCCGCGAGCTCGGCGAGGTTCGTCGACGGCTTGCGCGTGCGCCCGCGCCCGCGGCTTGCAGCAGTACCGTTAGGTACTGCTGTGGGAGGGGAGGGGAGGGGGCCCCCGTGACTCCCGTCGTGAGTCACGCCGTGACTGTCCTCTTTGACCTGCGGTTCTTCCGAATTCTCGGGCGTTTTTTCGTCGTCGGATTCTGTGACGTTTGACCCCCCATTTGCCCCCCTGTTTCGGGGGGTGTTTTCGGGGGTGTTTTCAGGATCGGGCGGGGTGTTGGTGTCGCCGGCGCGGCGGCGGCGCTGTCGTTCGGCGTCGGCTGCACGGCGGGCCCGCACTTGCTCGCGGGTCTGCTGGTAGTCGGTCCAGTCGTGGAACTGGTAGCCGGGCTCCCCGTCGCGCGTGGCCTGCTCCCAGAGGCCGGCCTCGACGAGCTTCGCGGCCTGGCGGGCGGTGCCGTAGCGGGCGGCGATGTCGGCCGGCACGAAACCGTCGGTGAGGTTGCTCGCGGCCCACGACCCGCACCGCACCCACAAGCCGAGCGCCGGCGTTCCGGCCTTGCGCACCTTGCGGTTGTCGGCGAGCTGGTCGTCAACGAAAAACCACGGCATCAGGCGGCGACCTTTCGGGCGACGTAGGGGCGGGCGGCGGTGAGGATCCGGCGGACACGGCCGGGTTCGGCGGCGACGTGGTCGGCGATCGACTCGGCGGACATGCCGCGGTCGGCGAGCTGGGCGACCACGACGCGCGCCTCGTGTGGGGCGAGCGCGTGAAGCGGCAGGCGGCCGGCGAGTGCCATCTCGACGGCGATCGGGTTGCAGCGGGGCGCCGGCGCGGGGTGGACGCCGGCGTGTCCGTGGTCGAGGCGGTCTGTCCAGGCGAGCAGTGCGCGGGGCGATCGGGTCGGGTCGACCATTGCGGCGAGCATCACGGCGAGCGCGTCGCCGGCCGACATCCCGTCGGGGGCGGGAACAGCACGGATTGCGGCGAGCGCGTCACGGGTGGCGCCGGGGCCCTCGTCGTGCACGGCTCCGACGAGTTGGGCGACCAGGGGCACGAGATCGTCGAGGTAGGTTTCGCGCTCGGGATCGGCAGGCATGCGGTGTGTCCTAACTGGACGGGGCGCCCCGTGGTTGGGGCGCCCCGTGGGCGGATTCAGCGATTCAGGGCGAAGCGGGAGGCATCCCGTGTGAGGTGCCAACCGCGGCAATCGGGGCAGCGGTAGAGGCGGAACAGAGGCGGCGGTGCGCCCGTGCGGCGGGCGACCTGTGCCCAGGTGTCCCGCGCGCCCATCGCGGCGTTTCGGTTGCGGAAGCGGACTTTCCCGCATGGGCTGGTCCGCTGGACGCGGGCGCTCATGCGGCACCGCCTTCCTGCGGGCAGGCGATCCACACGCGGTTGCGGGAAGCGCGGCGTTCCCGGCGGCAGCTGCGGTACTCCCCGGCTGGCACGATCACCCGCTGAGCGGCAGCCACACCGATCACCGACGGCAGCAGGTTCGGCCGATCATCGTCGGGTTCCCCGGCGGCCTGGCGGATGTCGTCGGCGGTGAACGGCGCGCGGGCGGCGACGAGCTCGGCGAGCGCGGTTTCTAGCCGGTGTCGGTAGTCGCGGTGGCCGGCGGTGGCCGCCGCGAGTGCGGCGGCCTGCCCCTCGTGCCGGTCGGCGTAGCCGAGTGCGAGCTGTCCGGCGGTCACGACGTACCCCTCAGCGCCTTGCGGATCGCCCGGAGGTCGCGCTCCGCGTCCAGTGCACGGCGGCGCCACTGGTCGCGGTCTGCGGTGAGCTTGTCGACCTCGGCCAATCGCGCGAGCAAGTCGCGAATCGGGTCGCCGGCGGCGGGCGCCGGCTTGCGGTCCCTGTGGATGTTCAGGTGAGGCCGGATGCTGCGCGGGTTCGGGTTCGTGTATTCGCAGTGCGCGCACCCGTAGACCGTGGATCCGTCGGCCAGCAGCAGCGTTCGCGTCTGCTGCCAGAAGATCGGCGCCCCGGACTTGTCGCGCATCGGGGCTTCCGTCGGCTCGTCGGCGACAACTTCCACGCCGTTCACGGTGCGTGGCTGGGTGGCGGTCACTGGTGGCCCCCGTCCTCGACGAGCTCGGCGTCGATCGCGTCGTCGGCCTCGGTGGTGTGGTCGGTGATGTCGAGCGGGTCGGGCTCGATGTCCGCGGCTGTGAGGCTCGGCCGGTCGGCGCGTTCGGCGATGCCCTGCACGATTCGCCGGTCTTCGGTGCTGGTCGGCACCCACTTCGACAGGCGGCGGGCGGCCGTTTTGAGCCACATCGCCTCTTCGTTGGTCTTCCACGGCGAGTACTGCGAGTCGGCTCCCTGCGCGGATTCCTTGGCGCGGGCGATGTGGTCGCGGCCGAGCACAACGACCTTCGACGTCGCCCCGTTGGTCATCTCCGCGTAGGCGTAGACGCCCTTGAGCGCGCCGCGGGTCTCGGCGGTGCCGAACCAATCGGCATCGTGGAACGGGCGTGCCTGCGGGCCGTTCCAGCGGGGCGGCACCTGGTCGTCGAGCGCGCCCGGCCGCCACACGAACACGTCGTGCTCGCGTACCACTTCGACCACGACCGAGGCGACCGCGCCGGAGCGGTACATCAGCTCGATCAGCCCTTGGTAGCCGGTGATGCCGAGGACTTCGGGAACGCCCTTGACCTTGCGCGGCGTCAAGTAGTACTGCTCGGTGCCTGGTTCCAGACCGAGGCGGGCGGCCTCCATCAACGCGACCATGAGCGAGTTCGGCGACCGGGTCGCGGCCTCCATCAGCTTCCGGTCCCGGCGCAACGTGCCTTGGGCGATGCGCACCCACGTGTCGGCGCGCATGTGGGAGGGCATCACCTGTGCCAGGTCGGCCCGGTAGGTGGCGATCATGCTGGTGGGGCCGTCGTTCTTCTTGGCGACGGCGGTGCCGATGGTCTGTGCGGTCATGCTGCGTGGGCCTCGATTCGGCTCGGGGTCTTGATCGGGGATGCGGTGACGCTGGGCAAAGCGCCCTTGCGGGCGGACTTGCGGATGGCGATCGACTCGCCGGCGCACACGGCGCGGCGGGCGTCGCCCATCAGGTCGGCCAGCACGGCGGCGGCCTGGCGCTTGGCGTCCTCGGCGGCCTTGTGTGCGGCGACGGCGGCGCGGTAGTTGTCGCGCTGCTCGGGGGTGATCTCGTGGTTGCGGTCGTCGATGTCCGGGTGCCACTCGCGGATCACCTGGTACGTCTCGCCGTGCTCGTCGATCGACGGGCGCTCGCCGTCGGCGATCGTGCGCATGAACTCGGCGCCCGCCTGGCGCAGGATCTCGACCTCGTCGGCGTTCCAGCTCACGACGTACTCGCGGAAGTCCACCCCGCCGATCAGCACAGCGACCCGGGCGCGGGACAGGCCGAGCACGTCGAGGTACCAAAGCACCTGGGCGCGGTAGTAGACCGGGATCTCGTCGGTGCCGGGCTCGCCCCAGCCGTCCGCCGCACGCGCGGTCTTGATCTCCAGGACTTCGCGCCCGTCTGGTCCGGTGACGATCCGGTCGGGGTTGGCGATCTGCCACGGCCGCGCCTTGCTCCGATACGTCCCGGCGCGACGTAGCCGCAACTCCGGGTGCGCGTCTGCGAACATCGCCGCGACGGCGGGCTCGAGGTAGCGCCCGGCGCGCATCTCGTCGTTCTCGGCCTGCGGAGCGGCCTCGCCCCGCTTGCGGTGCCACAACGAGAACCGCGACTCGAACGGGGACAGGCCGAGCACGGCGGCGATCTCGGACCCGCCGAGCCCGTCGGCACGAAGCGCGTGCCATTCCGGTGATCCGGTCGGGAAGGTGCCGAGATAGTCGGCGGATCGGAACCGGGTCATGCGGGGACACCTCCGGCGTACGAGACGCGAATGAGAGAGCCGACGAGCGCGTCGTCGAGCGCCCAACGGACCGGGTGACGGGCGCAGCCGAGGCACGACTCGGAAGCGCCGACCGACATCACGTCGGGGCGCGGCACCCACTCGACCGACACGCAGCACAAGGCACCGATCATCTGGCACCATTCGCACTGGCCAGCGGGCATTTCGTCGACAAGCTCGACCTTGATCTCGGAATGGTCGAGAGCCTGAGACAGGGCCTTGGGGTACGGTGTGGACACGAACGCCTCCGTGGTGGGGGGTGTTTCGGTTCTGTGGCCCCCGTTCGCGCCCCTGGCGCGGCGGGGGTCTTGCTTTTCGGGGGTCACGCGGCGGCCGAAAGTCCGCGCTGCGCGCGGATCTGGCGCTCGATCTCGTCGACCGACGGACCGCCGGCGTAGTGGGCGAGTTCGGCGGCCTGCCGTGGTGGGAGCGAGTCGCGGCGGGCGCGAGCTCGGGCGAGCGCGTTTCCTGCGGCGGCGATGCACTCGGCGCGCGTCATGCCGCGTCCCGCGTGGGGATGGCGGCGCGCTCGGGGGTGAACAGGTCCTCGAACTGGGCGCCGGTTTCGGCGAACGCGATCAGGATTCCGGCGATCACGGCCGGTCCGATGTTGCGGCGATCGCTGCGGTTTCCGTCGAGAACACGGTCTACTGTGGACTGATGGACGCCCATCGCCTTAGCGAGTGCGTAGTTGGTGTGGAGGCCGGCGCGGGTGCGGTATTCGCTGAGCCTGTCGACTCGGAGTCGGATCGTGGGAGTGCTTGCCATGACGCCTCTCGGTTGCCTGCGAGCAAGCTATCTGCTTGCCTGCGTGCAACCGTAGCAGTGAATTGCGACCAAGCAACCCAATGGCTTGCCGACAGGCAGCCTAGTTATCGATTCGTTATATTAAGCGACCGGGTGAACCGGACACATGGGGGTGCCATGCTTGCGGGCAGGCAAGTACGGTGCTGCGCGTGAGCAACAGAGAACGGCCCTGGTGGAATTGGGTTCAGGCGCGACTTGACGAAAACGGGATGACGACGTCCGACCTTGTGAAGGGGACGCCGTTCGATCACGCGCGCCTGAGTCGGTGGCGGGAGGGCGCGACAGCGTCGATCGATGCCGCCCGCGATGTGGCCGCATTCTTCGGCGTCGACATTCGCGAGGCGCTTGTCGGAGCCAGGCTCCTAACAGAAGAGGAAGCTTTCGGCCCCGAATACGAGTCACGCTCAGTGAGCAAGCCTCGGCGCCTGCAGGTGCGGGACCTCACCAACGAGGAACTCGCGGAGGAAGTCGCCCGCAGATTGTCACAGAAAGATTAAGAAGATGAGGGCAAGCGGCTCTAAAACTTAGCGTTACCTGCGTTGACGAGTTGTGATCAAAACGTCGCCTACTTACGAGTAATCAACTGAATGGCGCAGTGTGTTCGCCTGGATTCGTAGGCGCACATTTGTTCGACTGTGTACCCCTGGGGGAAGCCGACACCCAGTAGCAGGAGCAGAAATGACAGTGCGTAATCGGAATGCTGGCGGCGTGCAGCACAATCACACCTCCCTTACCTGCCTGCCTGGGTGTACCGGCGACCACGACCCAGACGACCCCGCGCAGCGCTGCGTCGTCAGGATCGCGGACGTAGCAACAGCGCGCACCGACACCGCACTCAGCGTGCAGGCCGAGAGGATAGTCGCAAGCGGGACCACAGAACGGCTCATCACCGTCGCGCGCATCGTCCGCGAGACCGGCGCGGAGCCGGTCGAGATGACTACGAATCAGGCGAGAGCCATCGGACTACTGCTCATCGAGGCGGCCAACGTCGCCGAACGGGCGAACTAACCAGGAGGTGATTACGTGGCGCAAACCGCGCGCACCCGCAAACTGCGAACGACGCCCGACGCCGTACTACGAGCGTTGATCTACGTTCGACAGTCCACTCACCGCGAAGAGTCCATTTCCCTTGAGATGCAAGAAACATCGTGCCGTGAGCACTGTGCACGGCACGGATACCACGTTGTCGAAGTGATCCCCGACCCCGGTATCTCCGGGCGGAAGTGGGACAAGCGGCCCGGCGTCCAAAAGGTGCTGGCAATGGCCAGCGAGGGCGGGGTCGACCGGGTGATCGTATGGCGATGGTCCCGACTCGCCCGACGCGGCCTGTATCAACACCTCGCCATCGACACGATCGAACGCACCGGCGCGATCGTCGAGTCGAGCACCGAACCATTCGACACGAAAACCGCGGGCGGGCAATTCGGCCGCGACGTCATGTTCGCCGCCGCGACGTTCGACTCGAACCAGAAAGGCGAGCAGTGGCGCGAGGCGCACGACCGCCGGCGGCGCCTCGGCTTACCCGCGACCGGCGGCCCGCGGTTCGGTTACATCCGCCACCACGGTGACGGCATCGTCGAGCACTACGCCGCCGACCCTGAGACCTCCGAAGCCCTGCGATGGATGTACGAGGCATACATCGCAGGGTGGGGGTTTCGAGCAATCGCGCGCGAGCTGAACGCGCGCGGCATCCCGAACACGCGCGGCGGGCGCCACTCAGAGGAAGGCGTGCGCGGCATTCTCGACAGCGGGTTCGCGGCCGGCCTGATCGTGCGCGACGAATACCGCAGCGACAAACAGGTCTCGATACCGATCACCGAACGCGTCTGGGACCAAGGCGCGCAAGAATTGGGCATCGGCCCTGAAATGTGGGAGCAATACCTCGAAAAGCGTCGAGTCCGTACACACATGGCGCCCGGCACGATCAACCCCAAGCACGTGCTATCCGGGTTGGTGCGCTGCGGCGACGAAGAATGTGGGCGCGGCCCGATGAACCGGCGCCGCATCGGCAAGCACTACACACTCACGTGCGTTAACCATTTGAAATATGGTGTCGGGCAACCGTGCAACGTGATGGAAAACCGCGTACTAGAGCACGTTTTCGACTACCTCGCCCTACTCGCCGACGATGTCGGGGAGGCGGCCGAGCAGGCGCGCGCGGTGCAGCGTGCACAGCTGCAGGTGCGGTCCGATGCCGAGACTGCTCGGCGCGAACTCGCGGCGATCGACAAGCAGCTCGCTGACCTCACGCTGCAGTTGGTTCGCGAGCGCATCCCAGAATCGGCGTACGACATAGCCCGTGACGACCTGCTCGCCGAGCGGGACGAAGCAGCCAGCCGGGTGGCGCTGGCAGAGAAAGCCGCGCAGCAGTCGACGGCGGGGGAGGAGTTGCCAGCGGTCGCCCGCGGCCTCCTCGGCGAGTGGAAAACCTTGCCCGTGCTTGACAGGCGGGAACTGCTCGCTAAGCTGATCGCGCGCGCGGAGATCATTCCTGGCGAAGAGAATTCCGCCGGGCGCGGCCGTAGGCGCGCAGCCATTCGTATCGTCCCAGCTTGGGAAGATACAGCGCTATCCCTTTGTGTTTAGGCTGCATCGACGAAGGTGGCGCTGTGCCAGAACGCGAAGTTCTCGTCGTCGCGGACCTGGTTGATCACGTGCGGCTTCTCCCGGTCGGAGATGTCGAACAGCACGCCGTCACCCATGCAGGCGCCGGCGGCCAAGTCCTTCTCCGGGAACGCGGTGATGTCGTGGCAACCGGTGGTCGCGCTCACGCCGTCCCCACCGGGGTTGCCGCCGTCCGGGAACAGCACCGGCGCGTCGACCAGCACCGGCTCGGCCGGGTTGTTCAGCGGCACCTTGATGATCGAGATCTTGTCGTGCGGCGGCTGGCAGCCCGGGAACTCCGCCCGCGGACCGTACGAGGAGATGTAGAGGTAGACGTCCTTGCCCGCCTTGTCCGGCACCAGGGTGTGGGTGTGCGAACCGCAGTCGGTGGCGATGGCGGAGACGTAGCGCGGCTCGGCCGGGTTGCTGACGTCGTAGATCCGCATGCCCTCCCAGCCGTTGGGATCGGCCGCGGTGGTCGACTCGCTGGTGCACGTGTCGTTCGTGCGCGGGTAGTCGACCGAGACGAACAGCAGGTTGCCCGAGATCGAGACGTCGCCCTGGCCGCCGGGGCAGGCCACCTGCGTGACGATCGACGGCTTCGTCGGGTTCTTGATGTTGTAGACGACGAATCCGTCGTAGTTGCCGACGTAGGCGTGGTCGCCCTTGAACGCGATGTCCGTGCCGTAGGCGTTCAGCTTGTTGAACGGTTCCTGCTTCGGCAGGTTCGCGACGTGCTTGATGTTGTCGCTCTTGAGGACGTCACCGGTCGGCGCGGCAACGGTGCGGGCCGCGGCCTGTTCCGGACCGTCGTGTGCCGGGGTCGCCGCTGACGCCGGTGCGAGGGCCAATCCGAGGGACAAAACGCCGAGTGCGGCGCCTAACGTGCGCCACCTGGGAGTACGTCTCAAAACCATCCACCCCTGCTGCTCGGGTCGGTCACCGCCCCCGGGAAGGGCGGTTGCAACCAGCGGCGTATCGAAATCACCGCCGGAGATCAGTATTGTTTTGCCCGGTTCGGGACCCAATACGCCACTTGGCTCCTTTTGCTGCTGGATCCCACCTGACGGACTCGTTTTGCGTGACGGCTGGGTTGAACGCCTTCGGTGCTTGAAGGTGGACGAGATCGAAGACAGGTACTGAGGAGGACTCGATGCGCCGGTTGACCGCCGCGTTGCTGATCGCGGTTGCTGGACTCGCCGGATGTTCGGCCGAGCAGCCGGAATCGCCGAAGGTGGTGCTGCCGGGAGCGCCGGGGGACCAGCCGCAGGTGGTGTCGAGCGTCGAGCCGGATGCAGATGTCCCGGTCGATGCCGAGGCGGACTACGTGCGCATGATGATCGCGCACCACGAGCAGGCACTGGAGATGACGGCGCTGGCGCCGGATCGTGCGCAGCACCCGAAGGTCCGGGCGTTAGCGGAGCGCATCGGTGGATCGCAGGGGCCGGAAATCGGCGGCATGCAGGGCTGGTTGGCCAGCCGCGGTCTCGACGAACAGCCCGGCAAGGACGAGCACAGCGGGCACGGCGAGCACAGCGGTCATGGTGACCACGGTCAGCAGACCGGTCACGACCACTCGACGATGCCGGGCATGGCAACACCGGAACAGCTTGTCCAGCTGAGCAATTCAACCGGAGCCGACTTCGACGGGCTCTTCCTGAAGCTGATGATCGCCCACCACGAGGGCGCCCTGACGATGGCCACGGACATCATGACCAAGGGTCGAGAAGAGCAGGTCCACGCAATGGCCCAAGACGTCCTGGTAACCCAGCAAGACGAGATCGCCACCATGCAGCGGCTGCAAAAGGAAGTCGGCTGACCGGTCGGCCCGGCTGCCGGATCACCGCTCGGCAACCAGCCGCGAGGTGTATCCGGCGGCGACGAGCAGTTCGTAAGCCGCCTTGACGTCGTCGGGAACGTGCTGCTCGACGGCGAACCCCGCTTCGGCGTAAACCGTGATGCGCTGAGTGTCGCCGACGAGCATGTTGAGCACGTGCTCGGCGTCGCCGATGCTTTCGACGTGCTCGTCGAGGCTCTCCTGCCGGGCGGAGCAAAAGAACTCGACCTCGGGCCAGATCTTCTTGGCCGTCGCGTACGCCCGCCGCTGCTGGTACGGCCGTGCGACCAGAAGCATCGACCGAACCGGAATTCCTTGCTGTTCAAGGAGATTCCGGGTGAGCCTGATGTTGTCCCCGGTGTTCCGAGCCTCGGTCTCCACCAGGACCGCTGTTTCAGGGACGCCCTCGCCGAGCGCTATCTCGCGGAAGTGAACGGCCTCGCCTCGCGGGAACCGTCCCACCGTCGTCGGAGCATTGGCACCGCTGAAGACGATGCGCGGGAACAGGCCCCGGTGGTACAGCTCGGCCGTGTAGACCGCCACGCCGGGATCGTGACTACCGAGCCCCAGCGCGATGTCGACCGGCCGCAGCTCGTGGTCCAAGCGGTGGTAGTCCCAGAGCACCTGCGCAGCACCGTGCAGCTGCTCTGGAATCCTCGTGACGGCCATGGAGATCACCCCTCGCGATCAGTCGGAGGCTATCGAAGACCTCAGGCCTTCAGAGCGGCTCGGACGATGGCGAGGGCTTCGTCTGCTGGGATGCCCAGGGCGTGGGTGATCTGGGCGTAGGTGGCCGCTGCTTCGGCGGCTCGGGCCGCTGACTGGTCGCCAGCGTCGGAAACGAAAGTTCCTGCGCGGCCGCGTGTTTCGATCAGCCCCGCCTGCTCCAGCTCGCGGTAGGCCTTGGCTGCCGTGTTGGCCGCGATGCCCAGGTCTGCGGCGAGGGCGCGGACGGTCGGGAGCTTGGTGCCCACCGCCAGCTCGCCGCTGCGGATCTGTTCGGCGATGGTCGACCGCACCTGCTCGAAGGGCGGCACGTCGGAGTTGGCGTCAACGCTGATCCGCATGGTCCATCGCTTCCGGTTCGAGGTCAGTGCGGCCCCAGTATCCGCCCCGGTCCCGAGTGGACTCCAGTGGGGATCACGCCCGCTCGTACGGGTAGATCGACACGCCCTTGGCGCACACGCTGCCACCGGTCCACGGGGTTTCCTTGGCGTCGGAGGTGTTCGGCGGGTACACGGCGACTCTTCGGCTCGAGGCAGGGCGAGGACTCCGGGCTCGACGACCAGCCCAGCGGTGCGGTGAACCGCTCGCCGGGCTTGATCTCCAGCAGCTCCTGCGCCGAACCGTTCTGGCCGGTGGGATGCGGCGGCGGAGAACTCATGCGCGCCAAGAACGCGCCGAGGGGAGATCGGGCACGATGGGGAAAACCCTGCTCAGGCCGGTGATCCGGAAGATCTTGAGCAGCCGCTCCGCAACGCACACCAGAACCAGGTCACCGTTGATGGCGCGCATCCGTTTCATGCCACCGACCAGCACGCCGAGTGCGGTGCTGTCCATGAAGTCGACTTGGGTGAGGTCCACGATCAAACGGGCAGCACCGTCGTTCACCGCGTCGGTCAACCGTTCCCGCAGCGCTGGCGAGGTGTAGACGTCGACTTCACCGCTGACGGTGACCAGCGTGACGTCGTCGGGCAGCCGTGTGCTGGTCACGCCGAAGTCCATGTCGGCCACACTATCGGCCGAACCCAGCCTCTCGTGACGATTCGACGCTGTGCCCGCACGGTCGATGGCATGCTTTCGTCATGATCGGTTCGTGGTGGAAGTGGCCGGGGCGGGAAACTCAGGCGGTCCGGCGCGTTTCCGTGATGCCGGCCCGGTCGATCTGGATCGGGGCGCTGGTGCTGCTGGTGGTGGCGGCGGTCTCGATGTGGGTGCTGCTCGCCCTGTTCGGGGCCGGAAGCCCGCAGGACAAGGTCCGCCTGGAGATCATCAAGCTGGCTGGCGGCATCGTGGTCGGCACCGGCGGCGCGGCTGCGCTGCTGCTCGCCGCACGGCGACAACGCGCCACCGAACTGCAGCTGGCCCAGAACGAGCGGGATCTCGCCCACAAGGAGCGAACCGCTGATGATGCCCGCCACGATGCCGCGGAAAGGCGGATCACCGAGCTCTACTCCTCCGCCGCGGAGCAACTGGGATCGGACAAGGCCCCGGTACGCCTGGCGGCGCTCCACGCCCTCGAACGGCTCGCCCAGGACAATCCCGGCCACCGGCAGACGGTCGTGGACCTCTTGTGCGCCTACCTGCGCATGCCCTTCGCTTCTCCTGACGAGATCGGTGCGATCCAGCAGGACGAGCGACGTCAGGAAGTCCAGGTGCGGCTCACCGCGCAGCGGCTGCTCACCGCTCATCTCCGTCCCGAAGCGGACGATCCGAAGTTCTGGGCCGACATGGATCTCGACCTCACCCGAGCCACGCTCATCGAGTGGGACATGGCGGGCTGCCGCGTCCGCAACACGTTGTTCGACGGGACGGTGTTCAGCGGTGAAGCTCATTTCCAGCAGGTGGGCTTCCGCGGCCCGGCTTCGTTCCGCGAGGCCCTGTTCGAGGACGCGGCTTCGTTCTGGGGAGCACGGTTCCACGACGTGGCCCGGTTCGATGAGGCGCTTTTCCGCGGTGTGATCTCCTTCCGCAAGGCGGAGTTCGACGGTGCGATTTCCTTCTACGAAGCCGAGTTCCACGCCGCGGCTTCCTTCGCCGAAGGAAAGTTTCGTGGTACGTGTGCCTTCCGGCAGGTGGGGTTCGGAGACACGGTTTCGTTCCGGGAAGCGGAATTCCACGACGCGGCCTCGTTCGCTGCGGCGGAGTTTCGCGATGAGGCTTCTTTCGGGGGAACGAAGTTCCACGACTCCACCTCGTTCGGCGAAGCACGGTTCCAGGACACGGCCTCGTTCCGCGAGGCGGAGTTCCACGGTGCGGCGTGGTTCGACCAGGCCCAGCTGGGAGAGCCGGATTTCTCCGACGCCTGGATCCTCGCGGCTGACTGGGCGACCGCTCAGGACTGGCCGCGGAGCTTACCGGGGTGGCGGCTCGCCGCAGCTGACGGCGAAGTGCCGGATGAGCAGCAGCGCCGCTGGCGACGATTCGAACCGGCCACCGACTAGGCACTGCTCCGGAACGCGTCCAGCAGGCGCTCGGCGGCGAGGCCAGCGGTCAGTTCCCCTGCCCGCACCTGAGATTCCACGTCACCGAGGATGTCGCGGACACCCGGGTGGTGGGTCAGCTCCGACAGGAGCTGGTCGCGCACCAGCGCCCAGGTCCACTCGACCTGCTGGCGGCTGCGCTTGTCCGCGAACTCGCCGGTCTCGGTCAGCGCCTCCCGGTGCTGCTCGACCTGCTCCCACAGCGAATCCAGACCGAGGCCCTGCAGGCCGCTGCAGGTCAGAACCGGCGGCGTCCAGCTGGCGCTGATCGGGGTGAGCAGGCGCAGAGCGCTGCGGAGTTCGCGGGCGGCCTTGCGGGCTTCGGCAGCGTGATCGCCGTCGGCCTTGTTGACCGCGATGATGTCGGCCAGCTCCAGGACGCCCTTCTTGATGCCCTGCAGCTGGTCACCGGTGCGCGCCAGGGACAGCAGCAGGAAGCAGTCCACCATGCCCGCGACGGTCACCTCGGACTGGCCGACACCGACGGTTTCCACCAGCACCACGTCGAAACCGGCGGCCTCCATCAGCACGATGGTCTCCCGCGTCGCGCGCGCGACACCGCCGAGCGTGCCCGCCGACGGTGAGGGCCGCACGAACGCGGCCGGGTCGCTGGCCAGCTTCCCCATCCGCGTCTTGTCGCCGAGGATGCTGCCGCCGCTGCGGGTCGACGACGGGTCGACGGCCAGCACCGCGACCCGGTGCCCGTTGCCGGTCAGCATCGAGCCGAGCGATTCGATGAACGTGGACTTGCCCACGCCGGGCACGCCGGTGATGCCGACCCGGTGCGCGCCGCCGCTGTGCGGCAGCAGCTCGACCAGCAGTTCCTGGGCCAGCGCGCGGTGGTCGGCGCGGGTGGATTCCACCAGCGTGATCGCCTGCGCCAGCTTGGTGCGGGACCCGGCGAGCACGCCCTTGGCGTAGTCCTGGACGTCGATCTTGCGCGGCATGATCAGTGGCCGAGTCGGGTGCGGAGTTCGTCGAGCAGGCCCAGCGCGGCCTCGGCGATGACGGTGCCCGGCGGGAAGATCGCCGAGGCGCCGGCCTGCCGCAGCGCGTCGAAGTCGGCCGGGGGGATGACCCCGCCGACGACGATCATGATGTCCTCCCGGTCGATCGCGGCCAGCTCGTCGCGCAGCGCGGGCACCAGCGTGAGGTGCCCAGCGGCGAGGCTGGAGACGCCGACGACGTGCACGTCGGCTTCGGCTGCCTGGCGGGCCACCTCGGCCGGGGTCTGGAACAGCGGGCCCACGTCCACGTCGAAGCCGAGGTCGGCGAAGGCGGTGGCGATCACCTTCTGGCCGCGGTCGTGGCCGTCCTGGCCCATCTTGGCGACCAGGATGCGCGGGCGGCGGCCTTCGGCCTCGGCGAAGTCCTCGACCTGCTGACGCGCGGTCTCCAGCTGCTCCGACGGCCCCGATTCGTCCCGGTACACGCCGGTGATCGTACGGATCTGCCCGGAGTGGCGGCCGAACACCTTCTCCAGCGCGTCGGAGATCTCGCCGACGGTCGCCTTCGCCCGCGCCGCGTCCACGGCCAGCGAAAGCAGGTTGTGCGCCAGGTCGTTCGGGCGGTCATCGGACATCGACGCCTCGGCCGCCGCGGTCAACCGCCGCAGCGCGTCCTCGCACGCCTCGCTGTCGCGTTCTTCCCGCAGCCGCCGCAGTTTCTCCAGCTGCTGGGCGCGGACTCCGGCGTTGTCCACCTTGAGCACGTCGATCTGCTCGTCGCCGTCGTAGCGGTACTTGTTGACGCCGATCAGCGGCTGGCGGCCGGAGTCGATGCGGGCCTGGGTGCGGGCGGCGGCTTCCTCGATGCGCAGCTTCGGGATGCCCGCGTCGATGGCCTGGGCCATGCCGCCGGCGTCCTCGACCTCGGTGATGTGCGCCCAGGCGCGTTCGGCGAGGTCCTGGGTGAGCCGTTCCAGGTAGTAGCTGCCGCCCCACGGGTCGATCACCCGCGTGGTGCCGGATTCCTGCTGAAGCACCAACTGCGTGTTGCGGGCGATGCGCGCGGAGAAGTCGGTAGGCAGCGCCAGCGCCTCGTCGAGCGCGTTGGTGTGCAGCGACTGGGTGTGTCCCTGGGTGGCGGCCATCGCCTCGACGCAGGTGCGCACCACGTTGTTGTAGACGTCCTGGGCGGTCAGCGACCAGCCGGAGGTCTGCGAATGGGTGCGCAACGACAGCGATTTCGGGTTCTGCGGGTCGAACTGCTTGACCAGCTTCGCCCACAGCAACCGCGCCGCGCGCAGCTTGGCGACCTCCATCGCGAAGTTCATCCCGATGCCCCAGAAGAACGACAGCCGGGGCGCGAAGGCGTCGGTGTCCAGCCCGGCCTGCCGTCCGGCGCGCAGGTACTCGACACCGTCCGCGAGGGTGTAGGCCAACTCCAGGTCGGCGGTCGCTCCGGCCTCCTGGATGTGGTAGCCGGAGATCGAGATGGAGTTGAACTTCGGCATCCGCTGCGAGGTGTAGGCGAAGATGTCGGAGATGATCCGCATCGACGGCTGCGGCGGGTAGATGTAGGTGTTGCGGACCATGAACTCCTTGAGGATGTCGTTCTGGATGGTCCCGGCCAGCTTCTCCGGCGCGACGCCCTGCTCCTCGGCGGCGACGATGTAGAGCGCCATCACCGGCAGCACCGCGCCGTTCATGGTCATCGACACGCTCATCCGGTCCAGCGGGATGCCGTCGAAGAGCTGCCGCATGTCGTAGATCGAGTCGATGGCCACCCCGGCCATGCCGACGTCACCGGCTACGCGCGGGTGGTCGGAGTCGTAGCCGCGGTGGGTGGCCAGGTCGAAGGCCACCGACAGGCCCTTCTGCCCGGCGGCGAGGTTGCGGCGGTAGAAGGCGTTGGACTCCTCGGCGGTGGAGAACCCGGCGTATTGCCGGACGGTCCACGGCTGGTTGACGTACATCGTCGGGTACGGGCCGCGCAGGAACGGCGCCAGACCGGGGTAGGTGTTCAGGAAGTCCAGGCCCTCGGTGTCGGTCGAGGTGTAGAGCGGTTTGACGCCGATGCCCTCGGGCGCTTCCCACACCAGCGCGTCGGATTCCTTGCCGGTGGCGGCGAGTACTTCGGCCTGCCAGCGCTCTGTCTCACGTTGGGGGGAGTCTGCGGGCTGCGGGCTGTCCAGCGGGATGCCGGCGAAGTTCGGGATCTGCGTCATCGTCGGACTCCCTCATCGGACAGGACTGGCAACTTGTCGTGGACGTCGGTGAGGACGGCCAGCGCATCGCACCCGGCGAAGACGAACCCGTCCACCCCGGCCAGGTCGCTGGGCTTGCCGGCCAGCAGCACGTGCTCGGCCCCGGCCCGCTTCAGCGCTTCAGCTGTTTCCGCCGCGCGCTCGGCGTAAACCTTGTCGTTGGAGCACAAGCACACCACTGCAGCGCCGTTGTAGGCCTTGACGATGTCCTCAGTGGACTCGGTGGGGCCTGCTTCGGTGCATTCGATGCCGCCTGCGGCGAAGAGATTCCGCGTGAACGAGGCGCGCGCGTTGTAAGCCGCCAACGGGCCGAGCGTCGCGAGGAACACTGTTGGCCTGGTGGGCTGTACGTCCGCAGCGTCGCGCAGGCGCTCGAAGTCCTCGGCGTAGCGGTGGGTGGGTAGGCCGCCTGTGGGCTGTTCGGGAGCGGGCTCGCGCTCCAACGATGGCTCGTCCAGGTTCGGGAACTCGCTGACGCCGGTGATCGCGTCCTGGCGGTGCGCGATCGCGGTGCGGCGCTGCTCCCAGGTGGCGGCCAGCTCGTCGCCGATCAGGCCGGACTCCAGCGCGTCGGGCAACCCGCCGGCGGCCTCGATCCGCTGGAACCAGGCCCAGGCCGACTTCGCCAGCTCATCGGTCAGCGACTCGACGTAGTACGAGCCGCCGGCCGGGTCGATCACCTGCGCGAGGTGCGATTCCTCCAGCAGCAGCGACTGGGTGTTGCGCGCGATGCGTCGGGCGAAGTCGTCCGGCAGGCCGATCGCGGCGTCGAACGGCAACGTGGTCACCGCCTGCGCACCGCCGATCCCGGCGGCGAAGGAGGCGATCGTGGTGCGCAGCATGTTCACCCACGGGTCGCGGCGGGTGAGCATGGCTTCGGACGTCACCGCGTGCTGCGCCTGGCCCCGCGCGTGCTCGGACGCGCCGCTGGAGCGGGTCACCTGCTCCCACAGGCGCCGCGCGGCGCGCAGCTTGGCGATGGTGAGGAACTGGTCGGCAGTGGCGGCGTAGCGGAACTCCAGCAGCCCGGCCGCGGTGTCGACGTCCAGCCCGGCTTCGGTCAGCCACCGCAGGTAAGTGGTCGCGGCGGCCAGCGAGCAGCCGAGCTCTTGCGCGTCCGAGCCGCCTGCTTCGTGGTACGGCAGACCGTCCACGACCAGTGCCTTGAGCTCCGGGAACGCCGTGCAGCGCTCGGCGAGCGCGACTGCGGCCTTTCGGTCACCGGGCTCGCCGGTCCTGGCCTGCCAGCCCAGCGGGTCGGCTCCGAGGTTGCCGCGCAGTGCGCTGCCGCGCACGCCCTGCTCGTCGGCGAGTGCGAGGAAGGCGTCAGCGGCGGCTGCGAAGTCCGCGCCGGCGTCCAGCGTCACGCCGATCATGTCCAGGTGGACGCCTTCCAGCGCGTCCGCGAGATCGTCGATGGCCAGACCGCTGCGGCCCAGCCGCAGCCACAGCGAGGACACGCCGTTGTAGAGGTCCGCCAAGACCTCGCGGTTGGTCTCGGCCGCGTCCGGGTGCTCGTGGCGCTGCCGCACGTCCCAGCCCTCGGCGACGCTGCCCTGCGCGCGGTTGCCCCGGACGAACGGCGTCAGCCCCGGCATGCCCTGCTCGCCCGGGGAACCGGTGTAGAGCGGGTGCACGGTGATGCCGTCGTAAGTGGTGGTGGCCAGCACGTCCTCGACCGGCCCGGTCGTGTTCTCGTCGACCAGGCCCGAGCGATGCAAGACCTTCTGCACCTGGGCTTGCCACTGCTCGTGGGTCGGTTCCGGGAATTCGGCAGCCAAGGCCAACTCCGGCCCGACGCTGCTCGACTTCGAGTGCGCCACCATGGGAACTGATGGTAGGCCGGTGTCCGGAAATCGAACCCGATCAGACCTGTGACACGCATCGCAAGCCCTGAGCGGCCCACCCCAGTTGTGGGGTCCAGCCCTGCCGGGCCCCCATTTTTGGCGACCGCCGACAATTGCGCTTCCGGGTTCGCGCGGCGGTGGTGATCGACGACTGCCGTCGGCCCGGTACGTTCGAGTGCGGGGGACAACGCCGTGAGCTGCGGCGACCGGGGTTGGGAGTGGAGATGCGGCTCGTTCTGCTGGTCATGGCGGTCGTCGGTGTTATCGGGCTCAGCGGTTGCAGTGGCTCTGGGGAGAGCGAACCGTCGGCGGAGGAGGTCTTGGCGTTCACCGGGCTGGTCGTCCCGCCGGGTTCGGAAGTGGTCGCCTTCGACGCCGAGCACGGCATCGACTCCCGCTACCGCCTCGCGGTCGCCGTCGACCCCGGCGCGGTGGACCGCCTGCTCGCGGATTCGCAGTTCAACGTCCCGCTGGAACAGGGCCGAGCAGCAACCCAGGACCCGCTGCCGCAGACCTCGATCGGCACCGACCTCGCCTCGGCCACCGACGAACTGCCAGCCGGACCCGGCCGACCGAACGAAGCGCACCGCGAGCTCCTCCTGGACCGCTCGAACCCGGACCGCCCCGTCGTTCACGTCTGGGCCTTCACAACTTGACAGCATTGCTGCGCGGGTTCTGCTCAGGTCACGGTTCGCGGCCGCAGAGGTGATAGACCCAGCCGGACTCGGGGGAGTAGTGGAGCTCGTAGTGGGTCTCGATCTTGGGGCCGTCGTGCAGGTGGATGTGCCGCAGCAGCCGACCCGCGACGGCTTCCGAATCCCGGAGATCCTGCATCCGTCCATCCAGCGGCCCGCCGATGAACCGCACGTTCCGGCTCGACATGGCACCCCTCCTCCCGCGCTGCTTCCCCTTCCGCCTCAATCGTCCCCGATGCCGACCCCCCAGCACCAGCGCGCGAACCGGTGGGTCGACCGACTCAACCACCGCCCCCGCTCCGCCGTCCGGGCCCCGGAGGTCCGCGATTTCAATGGAAATCAGACGTCTGATTTCCATTGAAATCGCGGAAGTTCTCCACAGCGCGGGCCACTTGTCCACAGCTGTCGGCATGTCGGGGTCCCGACGCGCCGAGGGACCACAGTTTCAATTGAAACTGTAAATCCCAGGCACGAGGGACCACAGTTTCAATTGAAACTGTGGTCCGGTTCCCAGCGGAGGGCGAACCAGAGTTCCATGCGGGTTTCCGGGTCGGCGAGGTCTGCGCCGAGGGCTCGTTCGGCCTGGCTGATGCGGTGTCGGACGCTGTTTCGGTGGACTCCGAGCGCGGTTGCCGTGCGTTCCCAGCTGCCGTGGTTCGCCAGCCAGACGCGCAGGGTGTCCCGGAGGCCTCCGGGTTGCCGGTCCGGGTCCAGGGCGCGCAGGGGAGCGAGGACTTCGGTTGCGAATGCGCTGGCCGCGTCCGACGGGACCACTGTGGACAGTCTGAGGTCGGAGTCGGCGACCACTGGGCGGCCGAGGGATTTGGCTCGGTCCAGCAGGTTCTCGACTTCGCGCACCGCGCTGGGCAGGGAGTCGGCTCGGTGCGGCCGGCTGACCACCGGCAGCCAGCCCTGATCGCGCATGCCGGACAGCAGCCCCGGGTCGGGCGCGGAGTTGACGATCGCGGTGAAGCCGCCGTCGATGAGCTGGATCAACGGGGTGCGCAGGTGGGTGCTCAGCCAGTCGTGATCAGCGGCGTCGTCCGCCGCTCGTCGGCGCACCGCAGTACCCGCGACCACCCGGTAGTCATCACCAGGAAGAAGCTGGGGCAGCACGTCTTCGGGAGGGCCGTTGTGCAGCAAAAGCGCAGTGGTGGCCGCGCCCAACGGGGCGTCCTTCGCTCGACCGGCCAACCCCAGCAGCCCGGCGCCGACCGCGACGATCGCCCGCTCGGTGGCGTCGAAGCGACGTCGGCGGCCGAGGACGAGCAGGTGCGAAGCCGTCGCCTGCGGCGAAACGGGTTGTGCCAGCAGTGAAGTCCCGTCGGGGAGCTCGGTCGTGGCGCTGCGGATCCCGCGTCCCGCGCGCAGTTTCGCCAGCAGCTCAGATACCTCGGCAGGCCACTGCGCGGGCGCGCCGTGCTCGGCCACGGCCTCGTCGTGCTGCCCGGCCAGCGCCGCCCACGCGCCCAACTGCTGCGCGAGCTCCCGCACCAGCGGTCGCAAGCCCTCGACCGCCGCCTTGATCAGCGCTTCCCGCGCCACTGCCACCCGCCGCTGATCGCGCTGCGCGGCCTCCGCCAACGCCACCGCGACCGCCCGGTTGATCGCCAGGAACGGTGTCCGGGGCGGAACCACCAGCAGCGGAAGGCCGTGCCGCACGCACGCCTCGCGCAGGGCATCCGGGACCGCTTCGTGCATCGGAGGCGTCACGCCGAAGCCGAGAGCCGTGATCCCGGCGTCCAGCAGTCCGAGGACGTAGTGCTCGACGTCTTCCGGCGCCGTGGCGAAGTCAACGCCCGCGGTGAGCAGCAGTTCGTCGCCCAGCAGGTACGGGCCGGGATCGCGGAGCTCGCTGACGTGCGCCCAGCGCACCGGGCGGTCCAGCGCGCCGGGGCGGAGGCTGTCGGCCACGACGTCCAGGGCCAGCCCGGCGTCCTCGACGACCGCTCGCAATGGGATGGAGAAAGTCATAACGACCACAGTGTACTTCGAATTGGGATGAATCATCCCATGTCGCCCCGGGTCGGCGCGGGCCTACGGTTTCCGGAAACAGCGGTGGCCCAGCTCACCGCCGTTCGGGGACGCACTGGCGCGAACCTCGATGACCTGCACGTTCTGCACGAGGAGGCCGCCGTGGTCGGTGACTACGCGGTTATCGCGATCTACATAGCCGGGATGATCGGCATCGGCTGGGTCGGCATGCGGCTGGCCCGCACCAAGAGCGACTACCTGGTCGCCGGGCGGCGGCTCGGCTGGTTCATGTACTCCGGGACGATGTCGGCGATCGTGCTCGGCGGTGCGTCCACCATCGGCGGCATCGGGCTCGGCTACACGCACGGCATCTCGGGCGCCTGGCTAGTGCTGACCATCGGGCTGGGCATCCTCGCGCTGCACGCGTTCTTCGCGCGGCGCCTGGTGAAGCTGCGGGTCTACACCGTCTCGGAGATGCTCGACCTGCGTTACGGCGGCTCGTCGACGGTGATCGCCGGCGTGGTGATGTGGGGCTACACGCTGATGCTCACGGTCACCTCGACGCTGTCGTTCGCCACCGTCTTCCACGTGCTGTTCGGCGTTTCCAGCGCGATCGGCATCGCGATCGGCGGTTCGATCGTGGTGCTGTACTCGGTGCTCGGCGGCATGTGGTCGATCACGCTGACCGACATCGCGCAGTTCGTCATCAAGACCATCGGCATCCTGCTGATCCTGCTGCCGATGGCGCTGTTCGCGGTGGGCGGTTTCGACGGCATGGCGCAGCGGGTGCCGCCGGACTTCTTCGACCTGACCAGCATCGGCGGCGCCACGATCGTCACCTACGTGCTGACCTACGGCTTCGGCCTGCTCATCGGCCAGGACATCTGGCAGCGGGTGTTCACCGCGCGCACCCCGCGGGTGGCGACCGGCGGCGGCCTGATCTCCGGCGTGTACTGCCTGGTCTACGGCTTCGCGGGCGCGCTGATCGGCATGGCGGCCAAGGTTCTGTACCCGGACCTCGGCAGCGCCGACGACGCGTTCGCCACCATCGTGTCCAACCTGCTGCCGACCGGTGTCCGCGGCCTGGTGCTGGCCGCCGCGCTGTCCGCACTGATGTCGACCTCCAGCGGCGCGCTCATCGCCTGCTCGACCGTGACCACCACGGACATCCTGGGCAAGCTGCGCGGCAAATCGGGTGAGGCGGACATCAAGACCAACCGGATCACCACCCTCGTGCTCGGACTGCTGGCGATCGTCGTCGCGATGGTCGTCGACGACGTCGTCTCCGCGCTTACCGTCGCCTACAACATCCTGGTCGGCGGGCTGCTGGTGGCGATCCTCGGTGGCCTGGTGTGGAAGCGCGGCACCCGGGCCGGGGCGCTGACCTCGATGGTGGTCGGATCGGTCGTGGTGATCATCTCGATGGCGGTTCATGGCCTGCTCGCCAACGAGCCGATCTACTACGGTCTCGGCGCGAGCCTGGTCTGCTACGTGGCGGTCAGCCTGCTCACGCCGCGCACCGATCCGGCCGTGCTGGAAGCGTGGAACAACCGCGTCAGCGGCGAGGAAGTTGAACCCGCTGGTCAGCCGTCGTGAGTGGTTAAGGGGGCTGGAGCACCCCTAGCCACTCACGAGACCTGACCAGGCAAAAACCGGCCCGGCCGGGAGAGGACGAGATGACCGACAACAGGATCGGTGGCGACCTGGTGGTCGAGACGCTGCGCGCGCTCGGCGCCGAGACCGTGTTCGGCCTGCCCGGGCAGCACGCGCTGGGACTGTTCGACGCGCTGCGCCGAGCCCCTGACCTGCGGCTGATCAGCTCCCGGGTGGAGAACAACCTGGCCTTCGCCGCTGACGGTCACGCCCGCGCCCGGCTGGCCGCCGATCCCGCGGGCCCGGTGCCGGTCACGCCGATGATCGTCTCGACCGGTCCGGGGGCGCTGCTGACGCTGGCGTCGCTGCAGGAGTCGCGGGCCGCGTCGGTGCCGGTGCTGGGCATCTCCAGCCAGATCCCGGCGGCCGGGCTCGGCGGCGGGAGGCACGGCTACCTGCACGAACTTCCCGATCAGCAGGCCAGTTTCCGCGACGTGGTCAAGTCGGTGCACGTGGCGCGCACGGCCAGCCAAATCCCCGGCGCGCTGCGCGAGGCCTGGGAGACGGCTGCGACCGCGCCGTACGGCCCGGTGTGGGTGGAGATCCCGCAGGACGTCCTGCTCGCCCCGGCCGGACTGCCGCCGATCACCTCCGCCACCGCACGACCGGCGCCGCTGGAACCGCTGCCGGAGCTGATCGACGAGGCCGCGCGGCTGCTCGCCGGTGCCGAGAACCCGATGATCCTGGCTGGCGGCGGCGCGGCGCGCGCTGGTGCCGGGGCGGAGCTGCTGGAACTGGCCGAGGCGCTGCGCGCGCCGGTGCTGAGCACGTTCGGCGCCAAGGGCGTTTTCCCGTGGGAGCACCCGTTGTCCGGGCAGTCGTGGCTGGAGGACTGGCACAGCACGGAGTTCCTCGCCGACGCGGACGTGCTGCTGGTCGTCGGCTCCGGACTCGGCGAGCTGACCAGCAACTACCGCCGGTTCGCGCCGCGCGGTCGGCTCGTTCAGATCGAGGCCGACGCGGGCAAGCTCGAATCGAACTACCCGGCGCTGGGCGTGCACGCCGACGCCAAGCTCGCCCTGTCCGCGCTGGTGGACCGGATCCCGCGCCGCGAATCCGATGGTCGCGCTGAGAAGGCGGTCGCTGACCTGCTGGAACGGGTGCGCGCCCGGCTGGCGGCGCAGGACCTGGAGCTGGAGCAGCGGATCCTCGGCGAGGTCCGCGCGGCGCTGCCCGAGGGCACGCCGAGCTTCTGGGACATGACGATGCTCGGCTACTGGGCCTGGTCGGCCTGGAACGCCGACGGCGCGCCGATGCACACGGCACAGGGAGCCGGCGGTCTCGGCTTCGGCCTGCCCGGAGCGCTCGGCGCGGCGGCGACCGGTCGTCCGGCGCTGGCGGTGTCCGGCGACGGGGGAGCGATGTACGGCATCGCGGAGCTCGCCACGGCGGTCCAGCACCGGCTCGACGTGACGTGGCTGATCGTCGACGACGGCGGTTACGGCATCCTCCGCGAATACCTCACCGACACCTTCGGCGAATCGACCGCCACCGAGCTGGCCAGGCCGAACTTCACCACCCTGGCCTCGGCCTTCGGCGTCCCCGCAGTGCAAACGACCCCGGACCGCCTCCGCCACGATCTCACCGACGCCCTGAACACCCCCGGCCCGAGCGTCGTGGTCCTCCCACAACGCCTCGGCCTCTTCGCCCCCACCCACCTCGACCAGGACTGACTGCCTAGTACAGCCCAGCGAGCATGTCGGCCCCGTTCGAGGACGGTCGTCACCGGCTCTCTTGGTCCAGCACTCGCCCGAGGAAGCCGCGCAGGTAACCCGCGACGACGTCCAAGTGGCTCTCCAGCAGGAAGTGGCCGCCGTTGATCAGGTGAACCTCCGCGTCCTCGGCATCGCGGGCGAAGGCCTGCGCGCCGGCCGGGCCGAAGATCTCATCGTTGCGGCCCCACACGGCGAGCACCGGGACCTCGCTGGTGCGCAGGAATTCGTGCAGCAGCGGGTAGAGCGGGCGGTTGTTCTGGTAGTCGCGGAACAGCGCCAGCTGGACTTCGTCGTTGCCCTCGCGGGAGACGAGGGCGAAGTCGTGCTCCCAGGTGTCCGGGCTGATCAGGCTCGGGTCGGGCACGCCGTGCAGGTACTGCCAGCGGATGGCGTCGAGGCTCAGCGCGGCGCGGACGGCGGGTTCGGTGTCGGGGCCGGGGTTCGCCCCGTAGGCCCAGACGTCGGTCCAGAACGACTCGACGAAACCGTCCTCGTAGCCGTTGCCGTTCTGGGTGACGAGGGCGGAGATCCGTTCGGGGTGCACGAGCGCGAGGCGCCATCCGATGGGGGCGCCGTAGTCCTGGACGTAGAGGGCGTAGCGGTCCAGGCCCAGTTGGTCGAGCAGCCCGGAGGTGAGTTCGGCGAGGGCGTCGAAGGTGTAGGTGAACTCCTCCGCGCTGGGCGCGGCGGAGTGGCCGAAGCCGAGGTGGTCCGGCGCGATGACGTGGTAATCGTCGGCCAGCAGCGGGATGAGTTCGCGGAACATGAACGAGCTGGTCGGGTATCCGTGCAGCAGGACGATCGCGGGAGCGTCGGCGGGGCCGGCTTCGCGGTAGAAGATCTCATGGCCGTTGACCGTGGTAGTCCGGTGGCGCACCGAGTTCATATCTAACCCCTTTGACTCTTTGATGTGGTTAGTTGCTAGCCATGGAAGCACGGACGGGCTAACCTGTCAAATGATTCGATATGGTTAGGTGGTTCGATGGGCGCGCTGCTGGACCTGCTCAACAGCAGGCCGCTGGTCAACGGCGAGGAACAGGACGCGCTCGGCGACCCGGCCGAAGGCAGGCGCTGGGCGCGGGAGCGCGGCGGCGAAGGCAGCCTCGCGGAATTGGCGCTGCTGCGCGAGGCGCGGGACGTCCTGCGGGACGTAGTGCGCGGAGAAAGCTCGCCCGCCGCGTTGAACCCGCTGCTCGAAGGGGTCCACCAGATCCCGGAGATCGCTGCGGATGGGCTCCGGTGGACGGTCAAGACACCTCCGCACGCCCGGCTGGCCGTCGAGGTGGTTCTCGCCTGGGCTGCCACCGAGGAGCAACTACCCGGCCGGCTGCGCCCCTGCGCCAACGACGAGTGCCAGCTGTTCCTGCTCGACCGCAGCCGTGCCAACCGCGCCCGCTGGTGCTCGATGGCTGTCTGCGGCAACCGCGAAAAAGCACGCCGCCACTACAAGCGCACCCACTGATCCATCCCGCGCTGCTCGCATGGCTCAGTCCTGGTCGGCGAGCTGGGGTCGTCCGGAGCAGCGCGGTTCCGCGAGCGGCGGGGTGAGCTGTGCGAGCCGGAGTGCTGCGCCCGGCCCCGACCGACGTGGGTTCGGCCACCCCGGGTCGATTCCGTCGGAGTTGAGCAGGGACGATGGGAGGACGATGAAGCTCACCGACCACCTCCCCGCGACCGACACGCCCGACCCCGACGAACTGCTCGAGGCGTTCGTCTCCTGGACCACCGATCAGGGCATCGAGCTCTATCCGGCGCAGGAAGAGGCGCTGATGGAGGTGGTGACCGGGGCGAACGTCATCCTGAGCACCCCGACCGGCTCCGGCAAGAGCCTGGTGGCCACCGGCGCGCATTTCACCGCGCTGGCCGCGGGCAAGCGCAGCTTCTACACCGCGCCGATCAAGGCCCTGGTGTCGGAGAAGTTCTTCTCCCTCGTCGACGTCTTCGGCGCGGAGAACGTCGGCATGATGACCGGCGACAGCAGCGTCAACGCCGATGCGCCGATCATCTGCTGCACCGCCGAGATCCTGGCCAACATCGCGCTGCGCGACGGCGAGCTTGCCGACGTCGACCAGGTCGTGATGGACGAGTTCCACTTCTACTCGGAACCGGACCGCGGCTGGGCCTGGCAGGTGCCGCTGCTGGAGCTGCCGCGCACCCAGTTCGTGCTGATGTCGGCCACCCTCGGCGACGTCACCTTCTTCCAGAAGGACCTCACCCGGCGCACCGGCCGCGAGACCGCGGTGGTCACCTCCGCGGAGCGGCCGATCCCGCTGACCTTCCGCTACGCGAAGACGCCGCTGCACGAGACCATCGAGGAACTGCTGGCCGGTCAGCAGGCCCCGGTCTACGTCGTGTACTTCAACCAGGCCTCCGCGCTGGAGCAGGCGCAGGCGCTGATGAGCGTCAAGGTCGCCAGCCGCGAGCAGCGCGACCAGATCGCCGAGGCGATCGGCGACTTCCGGTTCACCGCCGGGTTCGGCAAGACCCTGTCCCGGCTGGTGCGGCACGGCATCGGCGTGCACCACGCGGGCATGCTGCCGAAGTACAGGCGGCTGGTCGAACAGCTGGCGCAGGCCGGGCTGCTGAAGGTCATCTGCGGCACCGACACGCTGGGCGTGGGCATCAACGTGCCCATCCGCACCGTGCTGATCACCGGGCTGACCAAGTACGACGGCGTGCGCACCCGGCACTTGAAGGCGCGCGAGTTCCACCAGATCGCTGGGCGGGCCGGCCGCGCGGGCTACGACACCTCCGGGTACGTGGTGGTGCAGGCGCCCGAGCACGAGATCGAGAACGAGCGGGCGCTGGCCAAGGCCGGCGACGACCCGAAGAAGAAGCGCAAGGTGGTGCGCAAGAAGGCGCCCGAGGGCTTCGTGTCCTGGAGCGAGAAGACCTTCGAGAAGCTGGTAGGCGCCGAGCCGGAGCCGCTGCGTTCCAGCTTCAACGTCAACCACGCGATGCTGCTCAACGTCATCAACCGTCCGGGCGACGCGTTCGCGGCGATGCGGCACCTGCTGGAGGACAACCACGAGGACCGGCCGACGCAGCGCCGCCACATCCTGCGGGCCATCGCGATCTACCGCGCGCTGCTGGCCGCCGACATCGTCGAGAGGCTCGACGAGCCCGACGAGCAGGGCCGCCGGGTGCGGCTGACGATGGACCTGCAGTTCGACTTCGCGCTCAACCAGCCGCTCTCGCCGTTCTCGCTGGCCGCCATCGAACTGCTCGACGTCGAGTCGCCCAGCTACTCGCTGGACGTGCTGTCGGTCATCGAGTCCATTTTGGACGATCCGCGGCAGGTGTTGTCGCAGCAGCAGTTCAAGGCCCGCGGCGAGGCCGTCAACAAGATGAAGGCTGACGGCATCGAGTACGACGAGCGGATGGAACTGCTCGAGGAGATCACGCACCCGAAGCCGCTGGTCGAACTCCTCGACGCCGCCTACGAGACCTACCGCAAGGGACACCCGTGGGTCGGCGAGCACCAGCTGTCGCCGAAGTCGGTGGTGCGCGACATGTTCGAGCGCGCGATGAACTTCGTGGAGTTCGTCAACCACTACGGGCTGGCCCGCTCGGAAGGTCTGGTGCTGCGCTACCTGGCCGACGCGTACAAGACGCTGCGGCACACGGTGCCCGACGACGCCAAGACCGAGGAGCTCACCGACATCATCGAGTGGCTGGGCGAACTGGTGCGCCAGGTCGACTCGAGCCTGCTCGACGAGTGGGAGAAGCTGCGCCACCCCGGCGCCGAGCCTTCCTCGGTCGTGGCGGTGGACGAGGGTCCGGAGCGGATCACGGCCAACAAGCGGGCCTTCCGAGTCCAGGTGCGCAACGCGCTGTTCCGCCGCGTGGAGCTGGCTGCTCGCCGCCGCTACGACGAGCTCGGCGAGCTGGACGGCGACAGCGGTTGGGACGCCGACTCCTGGGCGGACGCGCTGGAGGAGTACTTCGAGCAGCACGAGGAGATCGGCGCCGGCCCGGACGCGCGCGGCCCGGCGCTGCTGATGATCACCGAGGAGTCGGACCGCTGGCTGGTCCGGCAGATCTTCGCCGACCCGGACGAGGACCACGACTGGGGCATCAGCGCGGAGGTCGACCTCGCCGCCTCAGACGAAGCCGGCACGGCCATCCTGCGCATCACTGACGTCAACCAGCTCTGACCGCCGAGGGGTTTCCAAATTTCCCTAAAATTGGGAAACCCCTCGTACCAGGCCGAACCGCGCCGGGGACTCCAAGTTTAGGGAAATTCGGGAGATCTCCGGTCGACCGGGCTTCGGCCGTTGGCGGTGGCGTGTCGGGTGGGGGCTGGCCTACCATCCGGGCGAGATCGGCCAGCCCCGTCGGGAGGAGCCCCGTGATGCCGCAGACCGTCGTTGTCGGCGTGGACGGATCGGACGAGTCGGTGCGAGCCCTGCGCTGGGCCGCCAACCAGGTCCGCGAAGTCGGCGGGATCGTGCACGCGGCCATGGTCTGGCACCAGCCGGTCCAGTTCGGCTACCGCCTGCCGACCCCGGACAGCGAGCTGGAAGACAGGGCGCGAAAGTCCCTGGACGCAGCGGTGGACAAGATCAAGGCCGAGTTCCCGGCCGTCGACCTCCGAGCCCGACTCATCCGAGGCCACGTCGTCGACGAGATGGTCGGCCTGTCGAAGCAAGCAGACCTCCTGGTCGTGGGAAACAAAGGCCACGGAGCCTTCACCGGCATGCTCGTAGGCTCAGTAGCCCTGAAACTCGTCCACCACGCAGCCTGCCCAGTCGTCGTCGTCCGCTGAGCCACTGGGTGGGGGTCAATTTCGCGAGAAATTGGCACCCCGGGTGACACCCGGCTGGGATAGGTCGTCGGGAGTTCTGCGGTGAGCTCCTCGTGCACGGGGTGGCCACCCACCGCTTTGAAACCGAAACAACCCGCTCCAGAACCGAATGCTGGCACCTCAGGCGCTCAGCGCCAGGCGCGTTCGCGGAGCAGGCGCAAGCCGTTGAGTCCGACGATGATCGTCGACCCTTCGTGTCCGGCCACGCCCAACGGCAGCGGAAGGTGGCCGACCAGATCCCACACCACGAGCACGGTGATGAACGCGCCCGCGATCACCAGGTTCTGCTGAACCAGCCGTCGAGCTCGGCGGGACAGGCCGACGACCTTCGGCACGGCCGCCAGTTCGTCGCGAACGACCACTACGTCCGCGGTCTGCAACGTCAGGTCGGAACCGGCCCGGCCCATCGCGACCCCGCAGTGCGCGGCGGCGAGCGCCGGAGCGTCGTTGACGCCGTCACCGATCACCATCGTCGGCTGCACGGATTCCCGCACCGCGGCGACCTTGTCGGCAGGTAGCAACCCGGCGCGCACGTCGGAGATACCCACCTCGCCCGCCACCTGAGCGGCGGTTCGCTTGTTGTCGCCGGTCAGCAGGACCGGTTCCGCACTGGTCAGCTCCCGCAGAGCCGACACCGCGTCGGCCGCGTCCGGGCGCAAACGGTCGGCGATCTCGATCGTTCCCACCATCACGCCGTCCACAGTGACGATCACCGCCGTGTGCCCCGAGTCCTCCAGATCAACGCCCCGAGGGCTGGTCACGGCCACCTTCTTGCCGCGGACAATCGCGGACACGCCGTGCCCGGGGGTGGCCCGGAAGTCCTCGGCCGCCGGGATCGCCAGCTGCTTCCCATGCGCTGCCGCGACGATCGCCCGCGCCAACGGATGCTCGCTCAGGTGCTCGGCACCGGCCGCCAGCATCAGGACCTCATCGACGTCATCACCATCGACGCGAACCACCTGCGGCGCGCCTTCGGTGAGCGTGCCGGTCTTGTCCAGCGCCACCCGCTCGATCTGCCCCAAGCGCTCCATCACCACCGCGGACTTGACCAGCACGCCGTGGCGTCCGGCGTTGGCGATCGCGGACAGCAGCGGCGGCATGGTCGCCAGCACGACGGCGCACGGCGAGGCGACGATCATGAACGTCATCGCGCGCAGCAGGGCGCTTTCCAGGTCGTCGCCGAGCAGCAGGGGAACCGCGAACACAGCGAGCGTGGCCAGCACGACGCCGACCGAGTAGCGCTGCTCGACCTTCTCGATGAACAGCTGCGTCGGAGCTTTGGTCTCGCTGGCTTCGGCGACCAGCGCGACGATCCGCGCGATGACCGACTCCGAAGCGTCCCGGACGACGCGCACGCGCAGCGCCCCGGTGCCGTTGAGGGTGCCCGCGAAGACTTCGTCACCGGGCTGCTTGGCCGCCGGCAGCGGCTCGCCGGTGATGGTCGCCTGGTCGACGTCGCTGCTGCCGTCGACGACCTCGCCGTCCGCGCCGATCCGCTCACCGGGGCGCACCAGGATCACATCGCCGACTTGGAGTTCCGCCGTGTTCACGGTCTCCTCGGCGCCGTCGCGAACCCGGACGGCGGTTTCCGGGGCGAGGTCGAGCAGGCTGCGCACGGAGTCCTCGGTGCGGGCGGTCGCGAAGGCCTCCAGCGCGCCGGAGGTGGCGAAGATGACGATCAGCAGCGCCCCGTCGGTGATCTGCCCGATGGCGGCGGCACCCAGCGCCGCGACGATCATCAGCAGGTCCACGTCCAGGGTCTTCTCCCGCAACGCCTGGAGCCCGGCATAGGCCGGTTCCCACCCGCCGGTGACGTAGCAGACCAGGTAGAGCGCCCAGTAAAGCCAAGCCGGGCCGCCGAGCAGTTGCACGGCCAGGCCGAGCAGGAACGCGATCAGCGCCGTAGCGGCCCAACGCGCTTCGGGCAACGCGAGCAGACCACGGCGGGTCGGTGCGGCTTCGGTTCGGGTCGGTGTTCGGTCGGTGGTTGCGGTCATCGCGCGCCCTTCCGGCGTCCGGCTTGCTGTCGAGCGAGAACCATACATGAACGTCTGATCAATCATTCATATGTCGTCCGGTCGTTAGACTGCCGGGCATGGGTCATGTGGTCAAGCGCGAGACAACGCCCGCGGCGCGGCTGGACGCCGCCTCGGCGAACTCCGTCGCGGAGACCCTGCAGGCCCTGGCCACGCCGTCCCGCCTGCTCATCCTCAGCGAGCTGCGGCAACGAGAGATGGCGGTCGGTGAGCTGGCCGAAGCGGTGGGCATGGAGCAGTCCGCGGTGTCCCACCAGCTGCGCCTGCTGCGCTCGCTGGGGCTGGTGGTCGGCAACCGCTCCGGCCGCAGCGTCGTGTACTCCCTCTACGACAACCACGTCGCCCAACTCCTCGACGAAGCCGTCTTCCACATCGAGCACCTGCGCCTGGGCATCCGCGACTGAACCCCGCGGTACCCGGCGCGCGTGTTGAAGGCGGCTGGTTCTCGAGGCAGGAGGGTTCATGGGGGCAATGATCCGCAGGGCTTCGCTGGCGATGGCTGCCGCGGTGCTCACCGCTTTTCCTTTCGCCGCAACGGTTTCGGTCGCACGCGCGGATTCCGAGGTGTGCAACAAGGAGTGCGACGCGCTCGATCCGTCGAAGGCGACCGGTGACCGCACGCCGGTCAGCACAACGTTGCACGGCCGGACCATCGGATTGCACGTCGACGACGGCAACGCGATGGGCTGGGCCACGATCGACGAGGCCAGCGCCGGGGACGAGATCTGGCTGGACCGGTCCTTCGACGGCGGGAAGACGTGGGACGGCAGGCTCGGCGCCACCAAGACGCCGGAGGGAAATCCCGGCTGGCGCAGCCAGATGTACAACGTCGACGACTGGGCGAACGGCGGGATCGGCGCGCTGCGAGCCTGCGGGCGGGCCAATGACCGGCCGGAGATCGCCTGCACCCAGTGGGCGCGTTCGGACTGGAACTCCTCCAGTCCGAGCAAGGCCGCCGCGACCGCGACGATGATGCTCTTCGACCGCGACACCGGGCTCTTCGAAGGAAACGCCTGGTGGACCGGCGCGAACGCGCTCACCGCCGTCATCGACAACATGCGGGTGACCGGCATGCGCAGCTACGAGTACGCGATCGCCGAGACCTACGACCGCAACATCAACAGCCACGACGGCAACTTCACCAACGAGTTCCTCGACGACACCGGCTGGTGGGGTCTGGCCTGGGTGGCGGCCTACGACCTCACCGGCGACAGCCGCTACCTGGAGACGGCGAAGGCCGACGCCGACCACATGAACGACCACTGGACGTCCGACTGCGGGGGCGGGGTCACGTGGAAGACCGACAACGGCTACAAGAACGCCGTCACCAACGAGCTGTTCCTGCAGCTCAACGCGGCTCTGCACAACCGCATCCCGGATGACACCGAGTACCTGGCGCGCGCCCAGCGGGAGTGGGACTGGTTCCGGGGCAGCGGGATGATCAACGAGGACAACCTCGTCAACGACGGCCTGGACGGCTGCAAGAACAACGGCCAGACGACGTGGAGCTACAACCAGGGCGTCCTGCTGGGCGGACTGGTCGAGCTGAACCGGGCGACGGGTGACGACGGCCTGCTCAAGGCGGCCCGCGAGCTCGCCGACGCCTCGACCACGGCGGAGGCCCTGCACAGGGACGGCGTGCTGACCGAACCCTGCGAGTCGGGCGACTGCGACCCGGACGGCCCGTCCTTCAAGGGTGCTTACGTCCGAGGTCTGGGCGTGCTCAACGACGCCCTGCCCGACCACCCGTACACGGGATATCTCAAGCACCAGGCCGAAGTCGCCTACGAGCACCGCAGTCCGCTGGACATGTACGGCGTGCACTGGAACGGCCCGGTCGACAAGATTTCCACCGGACGTCAGCACAGCGCGTTGGACCTGCTGAACGCGGCCCACTGACTCCCGGTCTCGCTGCCGACCGTCGGGGGCGGCAGCGAGTTCGCGGGTTCAGCTCTTGGTGATCGACTCCGCGAAGGCCAACGCCGGTTCGAGCTGGGCCACCGCGACCCGCAGGTCGTGGCCGGCGTGCGGCACGACGGCCAGGGTGGTGCGCCCACCGGCGGCCTTGACCGCGCGGTACATGTCCTGCGTCTGCTCGTGCGGGACCACGCAGTCGGAGTCGCCCGCGGCGAAGTTGATCGGCGGGATCTTGCCGGCGGTGGGCAGGTAGGTCGCGGGATCGGCCTCGTAGGACTTCTCCAGCTCGCTCTGCAGCGGACCCCGGAACCAGATCGACTCGGGCGAGTTCGCCACGTCGTGCTTCAGCACCTTGCCCTTGCAGGCCTTCGGGGTGTCCGCGTCGAACTGCGCGGCCATCTTCCCGAAGTCGTACGGGCCGTACCAGGCGACGGCCCCCTGCACGGCGCTGGACGCCCCGGGATTGCCGAGGCTGTCGTCGTCGAACTGGGTGCGTTGGTCACCGGTGACGGCGACCAGCGTGGCCATGTAGGCCCCCGAGGACGGGCCCCAGGCGATGAACCGGCCTGGATCGATGTCGTACTCGGGCGCGTGCACCCGCAGCCAGCGGATCGCGGCCTTGACGTCCTGCGCACCGGCCGGGAACGCCGCCTCGCAGCTGAGCCGGTAGTTGATGCTGGCGACCGCGTAACCCCGCGCGAGCTGTGACGACACGACGTGCAGGTTCACCGGGTGCGACTTGTCGCCCTGGATGAACCCGCCACCGTGGATCAGCACGATCAGCGGCGCGCCCTTGGGATCGGCGTGCGCCGGCAGGTAGAGGTCGAGCTTCTGCGCAGCTGAGGTGCTGGCGTACGCGAGGTCCCGATGTGCTGACTGGGGCGCCTGCACCGGTGTGGGCAGCGGCCGGTCGGGCGGCGCCAGGTCGGAGGCGGTCAGCGGATTGCAGTGCTCCGAGAAGGACGATGTCGTCGGGGAGACGACCTCAGCTTCGGGGGAGTGCGCCGCATCATCCGCGCCGTCGGCGCAGGCAGTCAGCAGCAGGACTGCGGCGAGCAGCCCCGCGCGGCGAGCGAAGCGCCTGGTCAACCCGTTTCGAACACCCACAGGATGAAGCCCCTGCCGTCCCCGGTAACACGTGCCAGTGAAAACCTAGCCACCCAACGCCCGATTCGCCCGGTACAAGCCGCCAAACGGCGGACAGCCGTGATGGAACTGACCGGGCGGCGCAGCGGGGGAGTCGCGCCGCCCGGCCGGGGAAGGCCCGGTGCCGGGTGTCGGGGAGGGATCGACCAGCACCATTCACTACCGTCCTGCGGTGGAGTTGGCGCGGCTGGAAGTGGCTCTAGAGCTTTTGGAAACCGCAGTGAACGAAGCCCGCCGCACGGTGGGGAAGGGCAGCGTGAACTAGCCGGTCCGGGCGGGGCGGATCGTGGGTGGTCTGCCCCGCCAATTTCATCGGCGGGTGGTCTCCACTTGCATGGGAGGGGCTGTGTCCTCATCCGGGAGGCCGGCCGGGGGTCTGGGGGGCGGTGAGCGCCCCAGCTCTGCGGAGATGGGAGCACGAAGACCGCGCTGGGCCTGGGGTGGCTGGTTATCCTGGCTGTATGGCTCGGCGGCTGGTCACGAACCGGTTGGTTCTGCGGACTTGGTGCATCGAGGACGCGGAAGCGGCGCTCGGCGTTTACGGCAGTGCCGAGGTGGCGCGGTGGTTGAGCCCGATCATGGAGCCTGTTCCCGATCTTGTGGCGATGCGGCTGGTGTTGCGGCAGTGGGTTGCCGAGGATGCCAGGGCGATTCCGCCGTTGGGGCGGTGGTGCATCCAGCGGCGTGAGGATGTCCGTGTGGTTGGTGGTGCGTCGTTGTTGCTGCTACCGCCGGGGAATCAGGACCTTGAAGTCGGCTGGCACCTGCACCCGGATTCCTGGGAGCACAGTTACGCGAGTGAGGCGATGTTCGTGCTGGCCCGGTGGGCGTTCCAGCACGAGGTCGATGAGCTTTTCGCCGTGGTTCAGCCGGACAACGTTCGGGCTGCGGAGACGGTGCGTGACAACGGCATGGAGTGGGCCGGGGAGACGAACAAGTATTTCGGGCAGTGCGTGGAGCTGTACCGGCTTCGGCCAGCGGATCTGGACCGTTTAGCGCCTCGTGCGAACCTGCCGCCAGGCTTTGAGACGCGGTGATGGCGGGCCGACTACCGGACCGGTGATGGCGTTTTCCCTTTTTCCTGTTGCGGGAGCGTAGGGTTGCGGGTAGCTGGTTGAGCCGGTTGCTCCCGCAATCGACAGGGCTACTTCCTCGTCGCTCACTGACACGGAGCGCGGGGGGCACTCCCTTCACAGCCCTCGCAAGCCGAATGATCATCCCGTTCGGCTGGGATTGGATCGCGTTATGCCCATCCGAACGCCCTTGCGCCCTCCGCGCCGCGCAGGATCTTGTCTCGGGATCACCGCTGAACCAGTGCTCCCCAGACCGAGGCTCTACCGCGAAATCGTCGAGGTTGAACCCGCCTTACGACTCCGGCTCACCTACCCGAGCCCTGAGGTGGTCGTCCTGACTGCGACTGGCGAAGTCGACACCGCAACGGCCCCGCGGGTCGCCGCCCTGCTGTGGCCTCGGCTGCTGACCAAGCTGTCGGCCGTTGTGCTGGATCTCAGCGGCGTGACCTTCCTGGGTGTGGCGGGACTGAAACTGATCACTGCTGCTCGCGCCTATGCCCCGTTCCGGGACGTCGAGTTCACCGTGGTCGGTGGCTCCACCGCTGTTGAGCGTGCGCTGCGTGCGGGTGGGCTGGGCAGTTCAAGGACGGCCGGCAACCCGAAAGCGCCGGCGCACCGGGCGTCCTTCCTTGTCGATGTGGCTGGGAGCTGACTTTACGATCCGGCTGATTCAGCTGAGCGCGATCACAGAGCAACCAAGTCCGCGGTGCCCTCAGTCTCCCTGCAACTTCCCCTAAAACCCTCCCCCTCCCCTGGTGTCCGTCCAATGGTGGTCGCTTGACAGTGGCCGTGATCGGCTTTGCTGTCGCGTGTCGTTTCGTCCTGGGCATTCGCGACTGACGATCGGCGCCTCGATTCCTGGAGGTGGTGGATGCTGATTTCGCGCGAAATCACCACGTTCCAGGCGCAGGGAATGCCGATATTGACCGAAATCGGCGTCTGGTCGACGAGGTGGGACCGGCTGGGCGGCGCGAGGGGGCATCGCGCCGCCCAGCCGGGAAGGCCCGGTGCCGGGTGTCGGGGAGGGGTCGGCCAGCACCGGGCCGGTCTACAAGAGCCGCAACCCAGCGAGAATCCGCTGCAGGACTTGCGGATTTCGAGCACGAAGGTCAGCTTTGAGCGGCGGCGTGGAGGTCTGAACGGCGCTCTCGGTCGGACCTCTGTTGACCTCGGCTGGTTCGCGAAGCCGGTGGCGACCTCCGCTGCTCGTCTCGGTCTCGACCCGTGTGATCAGGTATCGAACCGTCAAGGCGCCTTCGCTGCCTCCCGCGTGCTGGGGGCGATAGGTGATGCTGTGGCAGATCCACCAGATGGAGAGAGGTGACGCAACGAGCGCGGCGACGGTGCTCCAGATGCTCACGTTCACGCGTTTCCTTGGTGGGTGTGCTGCTCCGCGATGAGGATTTCGTTGCAGCTTCGGCAGCTCGGGAAGGTGCACCAGTCCATTTCGGACGGTGTGGCCATCGCGACTTCCTGTCCGCAGACGGTGGTTTCGGAGCACTGCCCTTGCCAGCGCGGCCCGCGGAAGGCATGTCTGGTCCCGCCGAACTCGCCCGAGCTGGGGACGGGCAACCAGTAGTGGCGGTTGGCGAAGTGCGTGGAAGTCATCGCATCTGCCTCGGCTTTCGGCTTGGTTCCTGGGGGAATTGCCATCTCGACCCGAGCGCTCACGTGATCGATGCGGTGTAAGTTACACGGAAATCATCATGGTGGAAGTCCACCGATTGGGTCGTGTCGCTGGTTGGCACCCGATCGATCGACGTGGAGACTGATCACGTCCACTACCGCAGGAGGTGTCATGGCCGGGATGGCCCCGACGATGGGGCGTCGCCGATTGGGCGGCGTGCTGAAGACGTTGCGCCTAGGTGCTGGCCTCAGCAACGAGCAGGCCAGACAGCGCTCGAGCATGTCGACGGCAAAGCTCTCGCGCCTCGAAACCGGCCACAACGTTGTGCACCTGAAGGACATCCGCGCCCTGCTGGACGCCTACAACGCCGACCCCAAGACTCGGGAAGAAGTTCTTCAGCTTGCCCAGATGGCTGAGAAGCGTGGTTGGTGGCAGGAGTTCGACGACGTGCTGCCCACCGACTTCGACCTGTACCTCAGCGTTGAAGAGGCAGCCGCATCGCTGATGGTCTTCCAAACGTCAGTGGTGCCTGGACTGTTGCAAACCGAGGACTACGCGCGGGCGTGGCTGCGTGCTGAAGATCCAGGTAAGCCGAACGCTGAGCTGGAACGCCTCATCGGGCTGCGGATGACACGTCGGCAAGCCGTTGCTGAGAAGGACGAGCCGCTCATGGTCTGGGCAGTGCTGGATGAGGCCGTGATTCGCAGACGCGTGGGCGGATCGGAAGTCATGCGCGAACAGCTCGAGCACCTCTTGTCCTTGTGCGAGCGGCCCAACGTGACGATTCAGGTGCTGCCGTTCTCGGTAGGTGCACATGTCGCGGCCAGTGGATCGTTCACGCTGGTCGAGTTCGCCGAGGCCACAGACCCTGAGATCGGCTACGTGGACTGCGCGGCAGGTAACGTCTACCCCGAGAAGCCGGGGCAGGTTCGCAGGATGAAGACCAGCTTCCATCATCTGACCAGCTCCGCGCTCGAACCGACGAAGTCGTTGTCGTTCATACGCAAGGTGCAGAAGGAGCTGACGTGAACCACGTTGACCGGGCATCCGACTTAGCAGTCCAGTGGCGCAAGAGCAGCCGCAGTGCTCAAGGCTCTGAGTGCGTCGAGGTCGGTGGTACCGCTGAATTCACTGCGGTCCGCGACTCGAAGGCCCCGGCGGGGCCCGCGCTGCTGGTGACTCCGAGCGTCTTCGGGAGCTTCGTCAGCTCGGTGAAGTCGGGGCGCTTCGACCTGAGTTGAGGCGCACCCCTGATCTAGTGAAGGGCACCGTTGACCGGCATAGTCGGTCGAAGGTGCCCTTCACCGGGGGAAATTCAGTTAGCTGAGGCCGGTGATCTGGCCGTGTTCGTCGATGTCGATGGATTCTGCTGCTGGGTGGGAGCCGAGGCCTGGCATGGTTCGCATTTCGCCGCAGATCGGGTAGATGAAGCCTGCGCCGACCGAGGCTCGGACTTCGCGGACTGGGAGGGTCCAGCCTGTTGGGGCTCCGAGCAACGTCGGGTCCGAGCTCAGCGACAGGTGGGTTTTTGCAATGCAGACCGGGAGGTTTCCGTAGCCGTTGGCCTCGTAGCCGTCCAGGGAGCGGGCTGCTGCTGGGAGGTAGGAGACCGCTGCTGCTCCGTAGACCTTCGTCGCGATCGTTTCGATCTTGGCGCGCAGGTCCGCCGAATCCGGGTAGAGCAGTTGGAAACTGTTCGGCTCTTCGGCGGCTGCTACGACTGCTTCGGCCAGTTCCACCCCGCCTTTGCCTCCTTCGAGGAAGTGGTTGCTGACTGCTACTCGGGCTCCTTCGGCTTCGGCGATCTCGCGGATCGCTTCGTGCTCGCTGCGGTAGTCGGTGGGGAAGGCGTTGATCGCCACCACCGGGGACACGCCGTGCAGGCGGATGTTGTCGATCTGCTTGCGCAGGTTCGCCGCTCCGGCTCGCACGTCGTCCGGGTTCTCCGCCAGCATCGCCGCGGGTAGCGGCTTGCCCGCGACCACCTTGTACCGCCCGGAGTGCGCCTTCAGCGCGCGCACCGTCGCCACCAGTACCGCTGCGTCGGGGCGCAGGCCCGAGGTTCGGCACTTGATGTTGAAGAAGCGCTCGGCTCCCATGTCCGCGCCGAAGCCCGCTTCGGTCACCACGTAGTCCGCGCAGCGGCTGGCGATCCGGTCGGCCACCACCGAGGAGTTGCCGTGCGCGATGTTGCCGAACGGGCCCGCGTGCACCAGGACCGGCGTGTTCTCGGTGGTCTGCATGAGGTTCGGCTTGATCGCCTCGCGCATGATCACCGCCATCGCACCGCCCGCGTGCAGCTGTTCGGCGCTGACCGGCTCGCCGTCGCTGGTGTAGCCGACCACGATCCGGCCCAGCCGCTGCCGCATGTCCTGCAAGGACGTCGACAGCGCCAGCACCGCCATGACCTCGCTGGCCGCGGTGATGTCGAAACCGGTCTGCCGGGGCGTTCCGTCGACTCTGCCGCCCAGACCGGTGACGATGTTGCGCAGGTCCCGGTCGTTGACGTCCAGCACCCGACGCCAGGTGATCCGGTGCGGGTCGATGCCGAGCGAATTCCCCTTGTGCAGGTGGTTGTCCAGCATCGCGGCCAGCATGTTGTGCGCCGAGGTGACGGCGTGCATGTCGCCGGTGAGGTGCAGGTTCAGCGCCTCCATCGGCACCACCTGGCTGTAGCCGCCGCCGGCAGCGCCGCCCTTGATGCCGAACGTCGGGCCCATCGACGGCTGCCGGATCGCGACCGCGGAGCGCTTGCCGAGCTGCCGCAGCGCTTGGCCGAGACCGACCGTCGTGGTCGTCTTGCCCTCGCCCAGCGGGGTGGGCGTGATCGCCGAGACCACGACGTAGCGGGCCGTCGGCTCTTCCGGGAGCTCCTCGAGCGCCTCCAGGGAGATCTTCGCGACGCTGCGTCCGTACGGTTCGAGCAGGTGCGTGCCGATGCCCAGCTGCGCTGCCACGTCCTCCATCGGCTTGAGGGCGGTGGCGCGGGAGATGTCCAGGTCGGAGGGGATGTTCATGCCGGTACCTCTCTCAATCTGGCGACCAGGTCGTGGCGCCACTGCAGCGTCTTCGCGATCTCGTTGAAGGTGAAGAAGTGCCAGCCGGCGATGCCGTAGGAGGGGTCGACGAGGTGGGGGGAGAGCTCGTCGAACAACTCCTCCGGCGTGTACCGGGTCAGCAGCTTCGACACCATGCCGTGCTGCTTGCGCAGGAACCGCATCGACTCGCCCAGCCCGATCTTCAGCGAGATCCGCAGCAACCGGTGCGCGTCCACCACGCCGGGCACCCCGATGTGGATCGGCAGCGACACCCCGCGGGCACGCACCGCCTTCACCCAGGACGCCACGGTGTGCGGGTCGTAGCAGATCTGCGAGACGACGTAGTCGGCGTAGCGGGACTTCTCGCTCATGGCCCGGACGGTCGAGGCGTCGCAGATGAACGCGTGCCGCTCCGGGTAGCCGGTGATGCCCACCCGCGCCGGACGCCGTCCGAGCTCGTCCATCGCGCGCAGCATCGCCAGGGAGTCCGGGAACTCCCCGCGCGGTTCGGGGGAATCCCCGGCGACCGCGAACACCTCGGTGATGCCGAGCGCGTCGATGCGGTCCAGCAGGGCGGTCAGGTGCGCGCGGTCGCCGATCATCCTGGCCGCCAGGTGCGGCACCACGCGCAGGTCGCGTTCGCGCAGCTGTGCGGCCAGGTCCAGGGTCGCCTCGATGCTCTTGGCCGGCGATGCCGTGACCGTCACGGTCGTCCCGCCCGGCAGCATTTCTGCTTGCACGACAGCATCTTTCAGCGGAAGCACCTCGAACCGGGCGTTGTTCAAGGACTGCTCCAGAACTTCGGCGTTGGTCGTCATCACAACCTCCCTACGCCGTGCGGACCAGGGCCTTGGGGATGTCCTTGGTCGGGTCCAGGAACGGCTTCTCCACGACGACCGCCTCCTGCGGTCCGTGCTGTGTGTGCACCACGAGCTCGGTGCCCAGCTCCTCGTAGGCGATCGGCACCATGGCGTAGCCGATGTTGCGCTCCAGGCGCGGCGAGTAGCAGGCCGAGGTGATCTCGCCGATGCGCAGGCCGTGCGGGTCGTGCACGTCGAAGACATCGACCATCTCGCCGTCGTTGAACGAACCCACGCTCGGCCCGCCGATCTCCACCCCGACCAGCTTGCGGCTGATCCCCTCGGACTTGATCCGCTGCAGCGCGGCCTTGCCGATGAAGTCCGCCTCCTGGTCGAGGTCGACCATCCAGGTCTTCTCGAAGCCGTACCCCACCTCGAACGGGTTGGTGTCGTAGGTGATGTCGCAGCCCCACGACAGGATTCCGGCCTCGATGCGCCGGATGTGGCACGGCCCGATCACCCGCATGCCGTGCGGTTCACCGGCCTCCCAGATGGCGTCCCACAGCTGCACGCCGTCGCGGCTGGCGTTGTGCAGGTAGATCTCGTAGCCCAGCTCGGCGGTGTAGCCGGTGCGCGAGACCACCACCTGCATGCCGTTCAGCTCGCGTTCCACCGCGTAGTAGTAGGGCACGCCCAGGATGGACTCGCCGAACAGGTCCACCATCACGTCCTGCGACTTCGGGCCCTGGACCTGCACCGGACCCACGTCGGGCTCGCGGATCCGCACGTCCATCCCGAGGTTGTGCGCCAGGCCCTTGGCCCACAGCAGCACGTCGCTGTCGGCCAGCGACAGCCAGAAGTGGTTCTCGCCGAGCCGCAGCAGCACCGGGTCGTTGATGATGCCGCCGTCCTCGGCGGTGACGAACACGTACTTGCACTGCCCGACCTTGCACTTGGTCAGGTCCCGGGGAACCAGCATGTTGGTGAACTCGAACGCGTCGGGGCCGGTGATCTCCACCTGCCGCTCGACGCCGACGTCCCACAACGTCACGCCCTCCAGCAGCGCCCAGTACTCGCCGATCGGATCGCCGTAGTGGCGCGGGTGGTAGGTGTGGTTGTAGACGCTGTACAGGCCGACGCCGTGCCGCCGCGAGGCGTAGAAGAACGGCGACTTGCGGATCCGCGGGTAGAGCAGGACTCCGGGGTTCGGGTTGACGCTCATGGCTGGCTCCTCGAGGTCTCCTGTGGTGGGTAGCCGTGACCTGCACCACAGGTCGTTCAGCACGGCCGGGCGGGTGAAGGTCTTGGGGGTGATGCGCTGATCAGCAGCGCATTCTGGTCATCTCGGGGTCGAACACGGGGTCAGCGGCGACCATCGCCGGATGCCGCTGGTCGAAGTAGGACACCCGCACCGGGGTGCCCGGTCGGGCCAGCTCGGCGGGCAGCCAGGCATAAGCCAGGCTGGCGTCGACGCTGTAGCCGTAGCCGGCGCTCGTGGTGAACCCGACGGGCGCACCGTCGGAGAACACCGGCTCGGAACCCGACAACACGGTGCCGTCGTCGATCGTCAGACAGCACAATCGTCGCTGCGGCGCGGTTTCCCGGCGCCGCAGCAGCGCGTCCCGGCCGATGAAGTCGCCCTTGTCGGTCTTGACGGCGAAGCCGAGACCGGCTTCATCGGGATCGTGCAAGCTCCACATGTCCGCCCCCCAGGCCCGGTATCCCTTCTCCAGGCGCAGCCCGTTGAAAGCGCCGCGCCCGCCGGGGAAGATGCCGTGCTCGGCACCCGCCTCGGCCAGCAAGTCCCACAAGCGGCGGCCGAACTCCGCGGAGGTGTAGAGCTCCCAGCCGAGTTCGCCCACATAGGACAGTCGCAGCGCGACCACCGGCACCTCGCGCACGCGCAGCCGCTTGGCCCGGAAGAACCGGAACGCCTCGTGGGAGACATCCCGATCGGCCAGCGCGGCGAGCACGTCGCGGGCGCGCGGACCCCACAGCCCGATGCAGCAGGTGCCGCCGGTGATGTCGCGGACCTGCGCGGACTCGTCGGTGTGCCGGCGCAGCCAGGCGATGTCGCGCGGACCGTTGCAGCCGACCTGGAAGGTGTCCCGGTCCAGCCGGGCCACCGTGATGTCCGCGCGGATCCCGGCCGTGGGCTCCAGCAGCAGCGTGTAGGTCACGTAGCCGGGTGGCCGGTCGAGCTGGTTGGTGGTCAGCCGCTGCAGCAGTTCGAGCGCGCCGCGCCCGGTGACTTCCGCCCTGGCCAGGGAAGTCATGTCGTACATCGCAACTCGCTCGCGGGTGGCCTGGTGTTCGGCGCCGACGATCGGGGACCAGTAGCGCCCTGCCCACGGGCCAGGCTGGACGATGTCCCGGCCTTCGACCAGGGACTTGTTGCTCTCGTACCAGTGCGGCCGCTCCCAGCCGTTGGCCTCCAGGAACACCGCGCCGAGTTCGCGCTGGCGGTCGTGGAACGGGCTGGTGCGCAGCGGTCGCGGGTGCTCCGGCGGCTGCTGCGGGTGGATGATGTCGTAGACCTCGCGGAAGCTCTGCGCCCCGCGCTCGGCCACGTACGACGGGCTGTGCGCGAAGTCCTCGAAGCGGCGCAGATCGGCCTGCCGCAGGTCGATCTCGGGCACCTGCCCGGTCAGCCACTGCGCCATCACCTCGCCGACACCGCCGGCGTGGGTGATCCAGACGGCTTCGGCGACCCAGAAGTTGTCGATCTCGTTGGACGGTCCGAGCACCGGCATCCCGTCGGCGGTGAACAGGAACAGGCCGTTCATGCCCTCGGCGACGTCGGTGCGGCGCAGCGCGGGCAGCAGCGCGCGGGCGTCCTCCCACGGCCCGGCGAAGTCCTCCGGGGTGAATGGCTGCACCGACGCCATGCCCTTCCAACCGCCGCCCTCCGACGGCGCTTCGGCTCCGTCGCCGGGGGCCGCGGTGGGCAGGATGTCGTTGCTGTCCACCGGAATCGCGCGGTGCCGGTAGGTGCCGATGCCGTAGCGGTCGTGGATCTGCCGGAAGTACATGGACCGGTCCTGGTGCCGCAGGATCGGCTGATCGACCTCGTCTCGGGCGGTCAGACCCGGCACCGAGCTGGTCACCGCGTACTGGTGCGCCAGCGGCTGCACCGGGATCGACACCCCGGCCAGCTTGCCGATCTTCGGGCCCCAGATTCCCGCGCAGCACAGCACTGTCTGCACCGCGACGTCGCCGCTGGTGGTGCGGACGGTGCGGACCTTCCCGTTCTGGACGTCGAAGCCGATCACCTCGGTGTTAGCAGCGAACCCAACGCCTCGCCGTTTCGCTTCGCGGGCCATGGCTTCCGCGGCTCGCACCGGCTTGGCGATGCCGTCGGTGGGCACGTGCAGGCCGCCGTGGATGCGGGTCGGATCGATCTGCGGGATGCGCTCCTGGACCTGCCGCGGACCGAGCAGCTCGCCGCGGATGCCCCAGGCGGTGGCCAGTCCGAGCTTGCGCTTGAGGTCGTCCCAGCGCTCCGGCGTCGCGGCGACCTCGATCCCGCCGACCTGGTGGAAGCACGGGCGTCCGTCGAGCTCGAGCCCGGCGTAGGTCTCGACCGTGCGGGCGGCGAGCCGGCTCATCGTCTCCGACGGGTTGGTCTGGAAAACCAGTCCTGGCGCATGAGAACTGGAGCCGCCGGTGGCGAAGAGGGGCCCCTGCTCGACGACCAGAACATCGGTGACTCCGAGCCGCGCGAGGTGGTACGCGGTGCTGCATCCCACGATGCCCGCGCCGACGAGGAGTACTTGGGCGCTGGAATCCATAGCTGCCGCCTTGTTGCGTCTACGACAACTCCCTGCGTCTACCGCAACAGTGCGCCTTCGGGAGGGTGCGCGTCAAGGACGCGTAAGTGCCAATTTGACCGTCGCCCGAAACGGGGGCCGAGAACCCTCCGAAGTCGATGATGAGTGGCCCCGAGCTGGTCTGTCCGAGTGATGATCACCTCGAACGGACCAGCCCGAATTTCGTTTCTCCGGAAGGGAAATCCGCCGCTCCGCAGGGCGATCAGCACCCCGGTGATCGCCGGTATCTGGAGGTTCGGCGACGCAGATCAAGCCGCAGCGCTGATCTGCGCGGAACTGGCGGTCGCGGTGAGCTCGTGTGAAAGTGGTAACACGCTCCGTGTTTGAGCGGATACGGTGCGGAGTTGTCGTCGGGTGGCGTGCCGGGGGCCGAGTGGAAGCGGAGAAGGTGCTTGCCCTGCTTCGGTAAATCGCGGGCCGCTCAGATGGCCTGGCGGATGGACTGCTCGAAGTGGTCGACGTGGGCGACCGCGATGCGGTCAGCCTTGTCGGCGTCGGCGGCGATGATCGCCTTGAGCAGCTCCGTGTGCTCGGCGACGTGGTCCGAGACGTTCGGCAGGCGGTCGAAGAACAGGTGCCAGATGCGCAGGGCCAGGTTGTAGTACTGGCCGAGCGTGCCTTCCAGGTAGCGGTTGTGGGTGCAGCGATAGATCGTGCGGTGCACCCGGGCATCGACGTCCATGATCACCGACTGGTCGCCGCCCAGGTCCTCTGCCAGCACGCGCAGCTCGTCCAGTTCGGACCGTTCGGCGTCGGTGGCGCGCTCGGCGGCGCGGCGCGCGGCGTGACCTTCCAGGCGGCGGCGCACGTCGGCGATCAGCGCGTGGTCGGTGATGTTGACCTCGGTGACGAAGGTGCCGCGGCGCGGGTAGATCGCCACCAGCGACTCGGCCTCCAGCCGCTTGATCGCCTCCCGGAAGGGTGTGCGGCCGATGCCGAGCTCGCCGCTCAGCGGCTCTTCCTGCACGGGGGCGCCGGGTGGCAGCTGCAGGGTCAGGATCAGGTCGCGCAAGGTCAGGTAGGCGCGCTCGGCCTGCGAGGGCTGTTCTCCGGATCGGGAATTGACGGCTGCGGACACGTCTCGTAGCCTACCTCACAGACTGATATATCAGTCCGTCGAACACTTCTACTCCATTTGTTCCCACTGGTCACTCCCGTCTTTCGCGTTGGAGGTCGCGGTGGTTTCCACCCCCTTGCCCGAACCGCCACCGAGGCTGTGGCGCACCCCGGAACCGAAGCGGCACTACGACGTGGTGATCGTCGGCTCCGGTGGTCACGGCCTGGCCACGGCGTACTACCTGGCCCGCAATCACGGCATCACGAACGTCGCGGTGCTCGAACGCGGCTGGCTCGCCGGCGGCAACATGGCCCGCAACACCACGATCATCCGCTCCAACTACCTCTTCGACGAGAGCGCCAAGCTGTACAACCACGCGCTGGACCTGTGGGAGCAGCTGCCCGCCGAGCTCGAGTACGACTTCCTGCTCAGCCAGCGCGGGGTGCTCAACCTGGCGCACACCGAGCAGGAAGTGCGCGATTCACGGCGGCGGGTGTTCGCCAACCAGCTCAACGGGGTCGATGCCGAATGGGTCGAGCCCGACGAGATCGCCGAGCTGTGCCCGATCCTCAACCTCTCCACCGACGTCCGGTATCCCGTGCTCGGCGCGACCTTGCAGCGCCGCGGCGGGATCGCCAAGCACGACCACGTGGCCTGGGCGTTCGCCCGCAAGGCCGACGAGATGGGCGTGGACCTGATCCAGGGGTGCGAGGTGACGGGCTTCCAGCTCGACGGCGATCGGGTCACCGGGGTGCAGACCTCGCTCGGCGCGATCAGCGCGGGTCGCGTCGCGCTCGCCGCGGCCGGCCGCACGTCGCTGCTCGCCGATCAGCTCGGCCTGCGCCTGCCGCTGCAGAGCCATCCGCTGCAGGCGCTGGTGTCCGAGCTGCTGGAGCCGATCCACCCGTGCGTGGTGATGTCCAACCACGTGCACGTCTACTGCAGCCAGGCGCACAAGGGCGAACTGGTGCTCGGCGCGGGCATCGACAGCTACAACGGTTACGGCCAGCGCGGTTCGGTGCACGTGATCGAGCGGCAGATGGCGGCGGCGCTGGAGCTGTTCCCGATCTTCGCGCGCGCTCACGTGATCCGGACCTGGGCGGGCACCGTGGACGTCACGCCCGATGCTTCACCGATCATCGGGCCGACGCCGTACGAGAACCTCTACCTCAACTGCGGTTGGGGGACCGGAGGTTTCAAGGCGACACCGGGCGTGGGCTGGGTCTACGCGCACACCATCGCCACGGGCCAGCCGCATCCGATCAACGAGCCCTACGGCCTGGAGAGGTTCACCACCGGCGCCCTGATCGACGAGCACGGCGCCGCTGCTGTGGCGCACTAGGTGTCCTCGATTTCCATGGAGGTTTTCCAGTCTCGTTTTGCGTGGCGGTGCGGGTGGCGGAACCTCAGACGCCGCCTGGCTGCGGGATCCCGTTCTTATGTATGACCAATACACGGCGAACGGGCTGGCCTCGCCAAGAGCCCAAGTCGGGCGGGCACAGTCTGAGAACCCGCGGCGGTGCAAGCTGCGAGGGTGGGCTATGCGCCTGGCGGCGCATGCGACCCTCAACGCACGGTGCCGGTCGTACTTCGCGGTCACCAGCCGGAAAGGATCAAAACTCAATGGAAATCGGACGTCCAATTTCAATGGAATTTGCGTGAACACGAAGGTCTTCCGCGAGTTTGGAGTTCCGATGTTGTTGATCCACTGCCCCTGGTGCGGGGATCGGGACGAGACCGAGTTCCACTACGGCGGTCAAGCCCACGTCGACTTCCCCGAGAACCCCGCCGAGCTGGACGACGCGGCGTGGGCGGAATACCTCTTCGTCCGCGACAACCCGCACGGGTTGTTCCACGAGCGCTGGGCGCACATCGCGGGCTGCCGCCGCTGGTTCAACGTCGTCCGCGACACCACGACCAACGAGATGCGTCCCGAAAAGGTGGTGCCATGACACGCCTGGCCGAAGGCGGTCGCATCGACCGCGCCCGCACGCTGCGGTTCTCCTACGACGGCATGGAGCTCACCGGCCACCCCGGCGACACGCTGGCCTCGGCGCTGCTGGCCAACGGCCGCATCGAGGTCGGATCGTCGATCTACCGGGACCGGCCGCGCGGCATCCTCACCGCCGACGGCACCGAACCGAACGCGCTGGTCCAGGTGCTCAGCGGCGGTCCGGAACCGATGGTGCCCGCCACGACTCTGGAGCTGAGCGACGGTCTCCAGGTGGCGAGCCTGTCCGGGGTCGGGTGGCTCAGCAACGCGCCGGATCCCACGGTCCGCGACAAGAAGTACGTGCACGTCGATGTGGTCGTGATCGGCGCCGGCCCGGCCGGGATCGCCGCCGCGCTGGCGGCAGGGCGCAGCGGCGCGCGGGTGCTGCTGGTCGAGCAGGGCCGCGAGCTCGGCGGATCGCTGCTCGACAGTGATGAGCGCATCGACGGACGCAACGCGGGGGAGTGGATTTCCCGTGCTGCAAGGGAATTCGTGGACATGCCGGAGGTGCGGGTGCTCACCCGTTCCGCCGCGATCGGGTACTACGACCACGACTACCTGCTCATCGCCGAGCGCCGGGGCAACCGCGAGCGGCTGTGGCACGTGCGGGCGCGGCGGGTGGTGCTGGCCACCGGGGCGACCGAACGTCCGATGGTCTTCGCCGACAACGACCGGCCGGGCATCATGCTCGCCTCGGCGGTGCGCACCTACCTCAAGCGCTTCGCGGTGTTGCCGGGGCAGGACGCCGTTGTGGTGACCACGTCCGACAGCGCCTACCTGACCGCTGCCGATCTCGCCGCTGCTGGCGCGCGGGTCCGCGCGGTGGTCGACACGAGACCGGAACCACCGCAACGGCTGGTCGAGCTGGCGAATTCCTTGGGAGCACAGGTGTTCACCGGCTCCGCCGTCACCGGGACCACCGGCGACCGACGCATCACGTCGGCGCGCATCGCGAGTCTCGAAGGCGGCACGCCGGTCGACGTCGACTGCGATCTGCTGGCGGTGTGCGGCGGGTGGAATCCGGCGGTGCAGCTGTTCAGCCAGGCCGGCGGTTCGCTGCGCTGGGACCGGCTGGTGGCGGGATTCGTTCCGGAGCAGGAACCCGGGCGTCCCAAGGTGATCGGGTCCGCCCGCGGCACCTACGACCTCGCGGGCTGCCTGGCCCAGGGGCTGGCCGCGGGCGCGGAAGCGGCCACTGCCTGCGGATTCCGGATCGCGGCCCCACCAGTTCCGCCGGTGGCCGGGGACCGGCCGGTCGCCGCGCCCCGGCCGGTGTGGCTGGTACCAGGCGAAGGTGAACCGTCGGAGTGGACGCAGCACTTCGTCGACCTGCAGCGAGACGCCACGGTCGCCGACGTGTGGCGGGCGGTCGGCGCGGGGATGCGCTCGGTAGAGCACGTCAAGCGCTACACGACCATCGGCACCGGCAACGACCAGGGCAAGACCTCCGGGGTCAACGCCATCGGCGTCATCGCTGAGGCGCTGGGCGCGGAATCACCGGGCGAGGTCGGCACCACGACCTTCCGTCCGCCGCACATCCCGGTGTCGTTCGCGCTGCTGGCCGGTCGCGACCGGGGCGAGCTGCACGATCCCGTGCGCACCACGCCGATGCACTCCTGGCACGTGGAGCACGGCGCAGAGTTCGAGGACGTCGGCCAGTGGAAACGCCCCCGGTACTACCCGGGGCCCGGCGAGGACATGGCCGCCGCGGTGCACCGCGAATGCTTGGCGGCGCGCACCGGTGTGGCGATGCAGGACGTGTCCACGCTCGGCCGGATCGAGATCGTCGGGCCGGACGCGCCGGAGTTCCTCAACCGCATCTACACCAACGCCTTCGCCAAGCTCGCGGTCGGCAAGGCCCGCTACGGCGTCATGTGCACCGCAGACGGGATGGTCTTCGACGACGGCGTGTCGATGCGGCTGGCCGAGGACCGCTACCTGATGAGCACCACGACCGGTGGTGCCGCGACGGTGCTGGAGTGGCTGGAGGAGTGGCTGCAGACCGAGTGGCCGCACCTGGCGGTGCACTGCACGTCGGTGACCGAGCAGTGGGCGGCGGTGGCCGTCGTCGGGCCCGACTCGCGGGACGTGGTGGCCCGGCTGGCCCCGGACCTGGACGTCTCGAACGAGGCGTTCGGCTTCATGGACATCCGGGAAACCGCGCTGTTCAACGGAATTCCGGCCCGGATCTGCCGGATCTCGTTCTCCGGCGAGCTGGCCTACGAGATCAACGCGCCGTCCTGGTACGGCCTGGCGCTGTGGGAGGCGGTGCACGAAGCCGGGCAGGACTTCGGCATCACGCCCTACGGCACGGAGACCATGCACGTGCTGCGCGCGGAGAAGGGTTTCGTGATCGTCGGCCAGGACACCGATGCCACCGTGACCCCGCACGACCTGGGCATGGACTGGGTGGTGTCCAAGCGCAAGGACTTCATCGGCAAGCGCTCCTTCGCCCGCCCGGACACCGTCCGGGAAGACCGCAAGCAGCTGGTCGGCCTGCTCCCGGTGGATCCCGCCGACCTGCTGCCGGAGGGCGCGCACCTGGTGGAGCCGGACATCCCGCTGGTGCCGCCGGTGCCGATGCTCGGGCACGTCACCTCCAGCTACCGCAGCGCGATCCTGGAGCGCAGCTTCGCGATGGCGCTGGTCCGCGGTGGACGTCAACGCATCGGCGAAGTCCTGCACGTGCCGGTCGACGGCCGCAGCATCCCGGTCGAAGTGACCGAGCCGGTGTTCTACGACCTGGAAGGAGCCCGCCGTGACGGTCGCTAGCCACACCGACCGGAAGGTCGACACCCTCCGCCGCAGCCCCCTCGCCGCCCGCGCAACCGAGCTCGCGGCCCGCAGTGGCCGAGCGGTCCAACTGACCGAAGAGCCGTTCCTGACCCAGGTGAACCTCCGAGTCCACCCTGGCAGCCCAGCGGTGGCCAGAATCGAACACGCCCTCAACCTCGCCCTTCCGCACCACGAACCGAACCTCGTCTCAGGCGACGAACACGCTGCAGCCCTCTGGCTAGGCCCCGACGAATGGCTCCTCACCGCCCCAGACGGCCAATCCCCAACCCTCCTCGCAGCCCTCGACGACGCGCTCTCGGACTCCCTGGGCTCCACTGTGGACGTCTCGGCAAACCGAACCACGCTGCGCTTGTCCGGCCCGATGTCCCGAGAAGTCCTCGAGAAACTCTGCTCCCTGGACCTGCACCCGAGATGGTCCTTCACTCCCGGCCATTGCGCCCAAACCCTGATCGGCAGAACCCAAGCAATCCTCTGGCAACTCAACCGCGAACCGACCTACCGCCTACTGGTCCGCAACTCCTTCTCTCCCTACCTCGCAGACGTCCTCCTGGACGCCATGCAGGAGTTCACCACCGAGTGATCCGACCCCGGTGAAGGGCACCATCTGGGATCGTATGTGCGCTGACCAGCGGTTTTAATGTTTGTTGATCTTGTCAGGCCGTGTGCAGGCCGTGTCAGGCTGCACGCTGATCGCTGGCCCGGAGTTGAGCGAAGAAGCCGTCCATCGCGGCGCGTGCTCGACCGTGGGAGGAGGGCAGCATATGCGTGTAGACGCGCAGGGTGAAGCCGAGGTCCTTGTGGCCCAGGTATTCGGCCAGCTCCCGGATGGTGACCCCGGCCGCGAGGGAGGTTGCGGCGAAGGTGTGGCGGAGTGCGTGCATGCCGTCGATGCCGGGCGGTACTTGGTCCCGGCCGTGGTGAACGCACGCCGCCAGATCTTCGAGTTGAACTTGCTGTGATCCCAGGCGGTCCCCGGGGCCGGAATGACCAGGACCGGCGCGGTCACCTTTTGCCGTCTGGTTCGCCCCAGGGCAGCGTTACCGGTGTGGCCGGGTACCCTTTTTTGTCGGCATGTTCGGTGATCTCGCGTTCCAGCTCATCTGAGAGCGGAACAACGCGGGTCTTGCGACCCTTGGGAAGCCGGAACACCAGCGCGCCGTTGACGGGGCGAACCTGACGCCGGATGTGCACGACCTTGCCGTCGGGTGTCTCTTCGATGTCGTCGGGGGAGAACCCGAGGATTTCGCCTTGCCGCAGGCCCAGACCGCAGCCCAGCGGAACGGCGATGCTTTGGCGGGCCGACAGCGCTTCCCGGATCACACGCGCCCGGTCCGTCTCCCACGCCACCGCTTTACTTGGGGTGCTCGACCGTCAGCGCGCCCTCGCTTGGACGCCCGCTGAGCGGAACGCAGCCGCGGTAGCGCCCTTCTCGTCGGCCAGGGGTTCTGTGTAGGCAAGTCGGGAGAACCCGTCGACGATGGAGTGCAGGTAGACGTAGCCACGCTTCGCGCCAGCCGACTACGCCCGACGTGCAGCCTTGGCCTGCTTGCTGTCCCGACCGTGGATCCGCCACCCGCCGCCGTCGGGGGATCCGGCCGGCCTTCTTCGCATCCAAGTGCACCAGGTGACCAGGCCTGCGGGCGGTGATCTTCCTCGGGCTTGCGGTTGTTTTCGCCGTTGAGATCGATGAACTTGCGCTTGCCGAGCCCGAGCCGCGTGAGGTGCCTGGTGACGGTGCGGCGATTGATCGTGCTCCCGAGGTCTGCCAACTCATCGGAGATCCGCTGTGCCGACCACTTGTGCTCATGACGCCACGTTTCGATCTTCTCGATGACCCACGCCGGGGTTGCGCTTGGGCTGCTGTGTGGTGCGGACGATCGATCCTGCAACCCCTGGTCGCACGACGCCAGCGGTTCACCCATTTCGAGGCGCAGGCGCGGGATATGCCCATCTCTGCTTGCCACGTGTGCGATGGGACGCGTCTGGCAGCGCTGGACCAGACGACGGCGTCCTTCGATGCTGAGGGGCGCGTTGGGCGTGGGTCACGGATGCTTCTCTGGAGTGCGATGGCCTGCGTCGTGGGTGGCCGTGTCGGATGGCTTACCGGAATTTCGCGGTGCGGCTAGCGCGACCGCGAGAGCGCCCAGCGTGAGGCCGCCGAGCTGCTGGACCGTTGGGGTGTCGTCGAACATGGCCCAGGCCCAGAGGGTGGTGACCGGTGGTGTGAGGTACAGCAGGGTGCTGGTGAACGAGGCACCGAATCTGCGCAGGCACAGGACGAAGGTGGCGTAGCCGCCCAGGCCAGACAGTGCCACCAACCAGGCGAGCGCGGCCAGAAACTGAGTAGTCGGGGTGACCTGCTGCAGGGTTCCAGCCACGGCGGCGTAGGCGGTGAAGACCCCGGCGGATACGGCTACCTGGATGGTGAGGCTGACCGTTACGTCGGTGGTCGGTTGCCATCGTCGTTCCAGCAGTGCTGCTCCGGACAGGCCGAGAACACTGCAAATCGGGAGCAAGACTGCGGCACCAACGCTCGTGTCCGCGCCCCCGACGGTGAGGCCGACCGCGACCAGACCAAGCCCGAGGCCAACGAGCTGCCGGCTGGTGATGCGGTCAGCCCAGAAGAGACGACCGACGGCGGCGACCAGCATCGGCTGCAGGGCGCACACCAGCGCTGTGGTGCCTGCATCCATGTCCGCACCAGCCGCACCGAACACACCACCGAGGAAACCGACGTGAGCAAGTAGCCCGAGCACAGCCTGCTGCACCACGACGCGCAGGGAGGGCCTCCGGTGCCGCAGGGCGACCACAACGACCAGCAACACCGCAGTCACCAGGTAACGCCAAGCAAGCATCCCGGACGTGGTGCTGACATCGGCAGCCAGGCTGGCCCCAACGAAACCTGAACTCCAGAGCACGACGAAACCGACAGCGAGAACGAGAGGGCGCATGCCGACCACGAAAGCATACCGATCGGTATACTTTCAGTGCACTTCCGACGAGAGGACCGTCACGTGCTTGACCTCACCGACCTCGCTCCAGTGTCGGCACCCAGGACGACTCGTGTGGGCGGGCGGCTCCTTGCCGCGGCTTCAGAGCTCTTTTACAACCGTGGCATCACCGCGGTCGGGGTCGACATGCTCGCCGAGCACGCCGGCACCACGAAACGAACCTTGTACCAACGATTCGGGTCCAAAGACGGACTGATCGCCGCCTACCTCCAACAGCGCGCTCACACCTGGCAGACCACACTGCTCACCGGCCTCAACGACGCCGCACCGAGTACGCCACACGACGGGTTGACCGTGGTTTTCTCCACCGCCGAACAGTGGGCCCACAGCAACCCGCGAGGGTGCGCGTTCGTCAACGCCTGGGCAGAACTCAACTCGATCCAGTCAAGCGGCGTCGAGATCATAGCGGCAGAGAAACGCTGGATGCTTGAGCTATTCGGACGCGTCCTCGATCGTAGCGACGTCGCAGCACAGGTGCACCTGATCTACGAAGGCGCCCACGTCACAGCCTCCATACTCGGCGACCGCGATGCCTACAAATGCGCGGAGATGACCAGCCGGTGCCTGCTGGACCGGACTATCGACAAGAGCAACACGTGTAACCACTCATCAGCATGACCGCACAGTCTGGCCAACCTGACTGTCACCCCCGCCCGTCACGAACGTCCTGCCCCGCAACACCTAGCGGTCGCAGCCGGCCTAGCAAGTGCAAACGGTCGACTGTCGACCACAACGCCGCGGTGCTCTTCACTCCGCCCCAGGCGGATTCCTGTCCGCTGTGGGGGATTCCAGTTGAGCAGGTACACGAACTGCTCCCCAACAGCTGGAACTGGATTTCCAGTCCAACTACCGGGGAGCAGTTCAAACTGTGCTGCCAGAAGGTGCCCTTCACTCCTCGTTTTTCGGGGTTAGCGTCGGGTGGTCAGGGGTGGTTGTTGGGAGAGGGTCGTGGTCAGGCGGCGGCGGTGGGTGGCGAACTGCTTCGGGCTGTTCATCGCCAGGACTGCGACCGGGCGGCCGCCTCGGTGGTAGGTCGCGACGAAGCGGCGGGAGGCGAGGGAGCCGTCCACCACGGTGATTCGGTCCTTGGGGCCTGCGTAGCCCGCGAACTGCAGGGTTGAGCCGTACTGGCGGGACCAGAAGTGCGGGATTCCGGTGTAGGGGGCGATGGTTCGGCCTGCGAGGAGGTTTCGGACCGCGATGGGTGGTTGGTTCATCGCCGTCGACCAGTGGTCGCTGCGGACGGTGTGCGAGCGGTGCGTCGGTTGGTAGCGGGCGATGTCGCCGACTGCCACCACGTTCGGCAGGGCAGTGGCGCAGCCGACGTCGGTGACGACGCCGTCGCGGAGCTTCAGGCCGGATCCGCGCAGCCAGCGCGTCGCCGGTTCCGCGCCGACCTCGACGACGACCGCGTCCGCCGGGAGGACCCGCCCGTCGGCCAGCTCGACACCGGTCACTCGGTCCTCGGCCAGCACTCGCGTCGCAGGCGTTCCGCACCGCACCTTCACGCCGTGGTCCTCGTGCTGCGCGAAGTACAGCGGCGCCAGCTCGATGCCGAGCGTTCGCGCCAGCGGCAGGTGCTGCGCGTCGACGAGCGTCACCTGCGCGCCCAATTCCCGGCAGCTGGAGACGATCTCGGTGCCGATCAACCCGCCGCCGACAACGACCACGCGCGCCCCCGCGCGGATGTCGGCGCGCAGCGCGAGCGCGTCGTCGATGGTGCGCATCCGGTGGCTGCCGGGGGCTTCGCCGGTGCCAGGCAGGCTCCGCCGCGCCGATCCTGTCGCCAGCACGACCCCGTCCACGTGGACCTCGCTGCCGTCGGCGAGCACAACCGCGCCGCGCCGGGGGTCCAGCCGGACCGCCGCGGTGCCCAGCCGCCAGTCAGCGTCCAGTTCGGCTTCCTCCTGCTCGCTGCCCAACGTCAGTTCGTCCGGTTGCAGCGCAGCGGACAGGAACTCCTTGGACAGCGGCGGACGGTCGTAGGGACGGTGCGACTCCGCGCCGATGATCACCAGTCGTCCGTCGAAGCCCTGCTCGCGCAGTTCCTGCGCGGCACGCCAGCCCGCCACCGAGGACCCGACGACGGCGACCGCCCTCATATCTCGATCACGGCCGAGACGGCCTCGGAGAATGACAACAAGCCGACCTCCGTTGCACAATGAGGAACAGCACGTGGAATCCGCACCAAATCTGACCCTTCTGCAACGACAACGTCAAGAGGGACAACGGATGGTTCTGGTATGTGCACCACGAACGGATACGGTTAACCAGTGGGTAGCGCAGCTGAATCACGCGGAAGGAGTTCTGGCGCTCTGGTGCAGTCCGTCGATCGGGCTGTGACCGTCTTGGAACTGCTGGCGCGTAACGGAGAAGCCGGCATCACCGAGATCGCCGGAGAGCTGGGAGTGCACAAGTCGACGGCCTCCCGGCTGGTCAGCGTGCTGGAAGCGCGCGGTCTGGTGGAGCAGCTGGGCGAGCGCGGCAAGTACGCCATCGGCTTCGGCATGGTGCGGTTGGCCGGGGCGGCGACCGAGCGGATGGACCTGCCCCGACTGGGGCGGCCGTTCTGCGAGTCGCTGGCCGCGGACCTAGGCGAGACGGTCAACATCGCGATCCGGGACCACGACGTCGCCATCAACATCAGCCAGGCGCGCGGCACGGCCGCCGTCACCGCGCACAACTGGGTCGGTCAGCGCACCCCGCTGCACGCCACTTCAAGCGGCAAGGTGCTGCTGGCGCACGCGCCGCGTGAGGACCAGAACGACCTGCTGGTCCACCCGCTGGAGCGCTACACGACCCGGACCGTCACCAGCGCGAGCCAACTGCGCAAGGACTTCGACCTGATCGTCCGCGACGGGTACGCGACGAGCTACGAGGAGCTGGAACTCGGCCTCAACGCCGCGGCGGTGGCGGTTTACAACCAGGAGGGCGAGGTCATCGCGGCGATGAGCGCCTCGGGGCCGTCCTACCGCTTCTCCCGCAAGCGCATGCGCGAAGTCGTCGGAGCGATGCGCGTCGCGGCCAAGGAGCTGTCGTCGCAACTGGGTTTCCTGGTCTGAGCGTCGTGAGTGCGAAAGCCGGTTGCAGCCGGTTTTCGCACTCACGAC
>NZ_JBSFBZ010000024.1:0-97563 GCF_053593195.1 Saccharopolyspora sp. NPDC002376 | reverse complement strand
GTCGACAACCCCGACGGGGTCTGACTCTCCACCATCCAGAGTGAGAAGCCCACCGGCCCCGACCGGGCCGGCCAACTGGGCGCGAAATTGACCCATCCCCGGGTGAACGGCTCAGAACTGGCTGAGGATTTCGTCGGCGAACTTGCGGATGGAGTCCTGCTTGGTGCTCAGATCGGCGTCGAAGCCGTGGCCGTCGAACAGCCAGGGGACCACGATCGCGTCCGTCACGCCGATTTCGGCCTGCTCGCGGTAGCCAGAAGCGCCGAAGCGGTCCACGCACACCGCCTGGATCTCGAACGGTGCGTCCGAACGGTCGTGGGAAGCGCGGAGTTCGGCGAGGCGGTCGATCGTGGTGCGCAGCTCCTCCAGCGTCATCATCGCCGACGCCCAGCCGTCGCCGATCCGGGCTGCTCGACGCAGCGCGGCCTCGGTGTGTCCGCCGATGTAGATCGGCACCGGACTGGCCGGCGCCGGGCTCATCTGCAGGCGGTCGAAATCGAAGAACTCGCCGTGGTGCTCGACCATCCCGCCGCCGAGGATCAGTCGCAGCACCTCGATCGCCTCGTCCACGCGCGCACCGCGCTTGGCGTACGGCGCGCCGCACCACTCGAACTCCTCCGGCGCCCAACCGAGCCCGATGCCCAAGCCGAAGCGGTCGCCGGTGAGAGCCGCGACCGACGCCAGCTGCCGGGCCAGCAGCACCGGATTGCGCGGTCCCAGCTTCAGCACCGAGGTGTAGAAGCGGATCCGTGAGGTGACCGCGCCCATCGCCGCGGCCGCGATAAGCGGGTCCGCCCAAGGGGTTTCGGCGTTCCACATCCGCGAGCCGTCCGGGGTGTACGGGTAGGCCGCGGAGACCTGCTCGGAGTAGAACAGCGAATCGGGCAGGGCGATGGCATCGAAGCCGCACTCCTCCGCGGTGCGGGCCAGCCCGGTGAGCTGGTCCAACGGGCTCATCGCCACCGACATCGTGAACTTCATCGTTCCCCCGGTTTCCGGGCGCCAACCACCCACATCGAGAAGTACTGCGAGCCACCGCCGTAGGCGTGGCCGAGCGCGGTGCGCGCGCCGTCCACCTGGTGCTCGCCTGCTTTACCGGTCACCTGCATCGCCGCCTCGGCGAACCGCAGCATGCCGGAGGCGCCGATCGGGTTGGACGACAGCACCCCGCCGGAGGGGTTCACCGGCAGCCGTCCGTCCAGCGCGGTTTCGCCGGCCTCGGTGAGCTTCCAGCCCTGGCCTTCGGCGGCGAAACCGAGGTTCTCCAACCACATCGGCTCGAACCAGGAGAACGGCACGTAGATCTCCGCAGCGTCCACTTCGGACAGCGGATCGCTGATCCCGGCCTCCCGCCACAGCGCTGCCGCCGCGTCCCGCCCGGCCTGCGGGTTCACCTGGTCGCGCCCGGCGAAGGTGGTCGGTTCGGTGCGCATCGCCGTCGCGTGGATCCAGGCCGCGGACCGCCCGGCCGCGCTCTCGTCGCCGATGACCACCGCGCACGCCCCGTCGGAGGACGGGCAGGTCTCGTCGTAGCGGATCGGATCCCACAGCACCTGCGAGGCCAGCACCGATTCCAGGGTGATGTCGCTCTGCTTGAGGTGCGCGTACGGGTTGCGCGCGCCGTTGCGGCGATCCTTGACCGCCACCATCGCGCCTATGTGCCCGGGCGCGCCGGAGCAGCGGATGTAAGAGCGCACGTGCGGCGCGAAGTAGCCGCCCGCTCCCGCGCCGACCGGCATGCTGAACGGCGGCAGGATCGACAGCGCCCACATCGCGTTGGACTCGGACTGCTTCTCGAAGGCCACCGCCAGCACCCGCCGGTGCACCCCGCCCTGCACCAGACTCGCCGCCACGTTGGCCGTAGAGCCGCCGACCGATCCGGCCGTGTGCACGCGGATCAGCGGTTTCCCGGTCGCACCAAGGGAATCCGCGAGGTGCAGCTCAGGCATCATCACGCCCTCGAACAGGTCGGGGGCTTTGCCGAGCACGACGGCGTCGACGTCCGGCCAGTCCAAGCCGGCATCGGCCAGCGCGCGCTCGGCGGCTTCCCGGCACAGCCCGGCGATCGAGACGTCGAGGCGTTTGCTGGTGTGGTGCGTCTGGCCGGTCCCGAGGACCGCCGCCAACCGCTTGCCCATCAGGACCTTCCCTCCATCACGCAGACCAGGTTCTGCTGCAGCGCCGGTCCGCTGGTGGCGTGCGCCAGCACCCGCGTCGCGGCGCCGGACATCACGCGGGAGGCGGCTTCGCCGATGCGCGCCAACCCTGCGGCGAACATCGGATTGCCGCACAGCGGGCCGCCTGACGGGTTGATCGCCACGTCGTCGCCGAGCCCGATCGCCCGGCGCAGCACGATTTCCTGGTGGGTGAACGGCGCGTGCAGCTCGGCGATCTCGACATCACCGACGTCGGCGGCTTGGGCTGCGGCGGTGGTCGACGGCGATCGGAGCAGGTCGCGGGCACCAAGGCTGCCGGATTCGATCCGGTGCTCCAAGCCGGTGATCCACGCCGGACGTTCGTGCAGTTCTCGGGCCCGTTCGGCGCTTGCGAGCACGACCACGCAGGCTCCGTCGGTGATCGGCGCGCAGTCGTGTTTGCGCAGTGGATCCGCGATGTGGGGCTCGGCCAGCAGGTCTTCGATTTCGACTTGGCCCGGGCGTTGTGCGTCTGGTCCGGCGGAAGCTCGGCTGCGGGCGGCGACTTCGGCCATGTCCCGTTCGGTCCACGCGCCGGAGTCCAGACCGAGGCGGGCCTGCAGGCCGGCGATGCTCACCGAGTCGGGCCACAGCGGCGCCGCGGTGTACGGGTCGAGCTGCAGGGCGAGCGTCCGGCGCAGGTCACCGGCCGAGGACTTGCCGAAGCCGTAGACCAGCGCGGTGTCGACCTCGCCGGTGCGGATCTTCACCCACGCCTCGTACAACGCCCACGCCGCGTCCATCTCCACGTGCGACTCGTTGATCGGGGGGAAAGCCCCGATGGCGTCGACCGCCGCGATGAACGAGAACGCCCGTCCCGCCAGGTAGTCCGACGAACCGGAGCACCAGAACCCGATGTCCTCGGTGCGCAGCCCGGTGCTGGTGAGGACGTCCCGGAAGATCGGGACCAGTATCTCGACCCCGTTGGTGGTGCCGTGGGTGGCGCGCACGTTCGGTGCCTGCGCGAACCCGATGACGGCTACGTCTACCACGGTGAACTCCTCGGCGTTCGGTTGCCACTCGGCCGGGTGAGCGCTGGTCAATTTCGCGAGAAATTGACCACCCGGCCAGGGCTAGAGGTGTTGGGCGTAGGTCTCGAACGGGGCATCGGGTTCGCCGGTGGGGCGGAAGTGGTCGATGTTCTGGAGCGTGTAGTTCCACTCCTCGCGGGGTTTCCACTCCGCGCGGACCCGCATGCCCATGCGGACTTCGTCGGCGGCGCAGCCCAGCACCAGGTGGAGGAAGGGGATGTCGGCGCCGTCGAGCAGGACGTAGGCCGACACGTACGGCGGTTTGATGCGCTGGCCCAGGAAGGGCACGTTGACGATGCAGAACGTCGTCACGATCCCGGTGTCGGGCAGCTCCACCTCTTCCTCGGTCGGCACACCGTCGGTCGGGCAAGCGCCGCGCGGCGGGATGTAGACCTTGCCGCACTCCGGGCAGCGCTGGCCGAGCAGCCGGCCCTCGGCGAGTCCGCGCAGGTAGCGGCTCTCCTCGGGGGACGCCGAGTGCTGGTAGTGCAGGTGCACTGGCGAGGTGATCATGGTGACCGGTTCGGGACTTTCCTCGGGCACGGCGGGGGATTCGCCGACCGGCTCGAAGCAGACGATGTCCCGAATCCCGTTGCCGCGCTGCGGTGACCAGCGGACCTGCACCCGCATGCCGGTGCGGATGGCGTCGGGTGAACCGACGTCCACGGCGTGCAGCATCGGGGTGTCCGCGCCGTCGAGCAGCACGAACGCCCAGGCGAACGGGTGCTGCAGCGGTTGGCCTTCCATCGGCTGCGGCATCCACGACCAGCTCAGCACGGTTCCGCTGGTGCCGACCGGGACGAACTCGTCGAGTGCGGCGGCGGTGTCCGGGTCGTACTCGACCGGGGGCACGTGCACCCGACCGTCGCTGCCGCGCACGCCGACTATGCGGCGGCCGCCCAGTTCGGTGGCGAACCGGCGGTGGACCGGTCCTAGGGAGCGGGTGTAGTCGAAGCCGACTTCGAGCGGTGCGCTGAGTGGTTCGGAGAGCCCAGTCACGAAACGCAGTGAAACATGTTCTCGATTTTGGGGCAATATGCGGGCAGGATGAGAACCGGTGGATCCATCGGGACGAGGAGGATCGCTGATGAGAATCGGACTTCAGCTCGGCTACTGGGGCGCGGCGCCGCAGTCGAACGCGGAGGAACTCGTTCTCGAAGCCGACCGCGCCGGGTTCGACTCGGTCTTCGCCGCGGAGTCCTGGGGTTCGGACGCCTTCACGCCGCTGGCCTGGTGGGGATCGCGGACCAGTCGCGTGCGGCTGGGCACGTCCGTGGCGCAGGTCGCCGCGCGCACCCCGGCTTCGTGTGCGATGCACGCGTTGACCTTGGACCATCTCTCGGGCGGTCGGTGCGTGCTCGGGCTCGGGGTGTCCGGGCCGCAGGTGGTGGAAGGCTGGTACGGCACGCCCTTCGCGAAACCCCTTGCGCGGACTCGGGAATACGTCTCGATCGTGCGCCAGGTGCTGGCACGCGAGGCCCCGGTGTGCAACGACGGGCCGCACTACCGGTTGCCCTACGACGGGCCGGGCTCGATCGGACTGGGCAAATCGTTGCGTCCGATCACCCATCCGCTGCGCGCTGACCTGCCGATCTGGCTCGGAGCGGAAGGTCCGCGCAACGTGGCGCAGACGGCCGAGATCGCCGACGGGTGGATCGCGGTCTACTTCTCGCCGCGCGTGGCCGGGATGTACGAGGACTGGCTGGGGGAGGGCTTCGCTCGGCCGGGCGCTCGCCGCAGTCGCGCGGACTTCGAGGTCGCCGCGAGCTGTCAGGTGGTGGTGACCGACGATCCGGCCGCCGAACGGGCGAAGCTGAAGCCTTCGCTCGCGCTCTACATCGGCGGGATGGGGGCACCGGGCATGAACTTCCACGCCGAGCTGTTCCGCCGGATGGACTACGACGAGGTCGTGGACGACGTGTTGCGCCTGTTCGGCGAGGGGCGGCGCGAGGAAGCAGCGGCCGCGGTGCCGGATGAGATGGTCGACGACATCGCGATCATCGGCGACGCGGAGACCGTGCGAACCCGGGTGGCGGAGTGGGAGAAGTCCGGAGTGGACACCTTGCTCGTCGGCTGCCGCACCGCCGACCACATCCACAACGTGGCAACAGCCCTCGGCCTCGCCGACGTCTGGTGAGGTTCCGCTCACGCTGGCGGGGGACAGGTGGTCAATTTCCGCGAAATTGGGCCAGCCCCTCGCCCGACCGCCGCCCCCAAGGTGACGCTTCGCGCCGATGTCATTTAGACCCAGAGGGTGGGTGTTTGGCTTTGCGAGTCCTAAGTGGATGGAAATGAGGGCTTGCTCCTGAGATGGAACAGGTTCTAGATTTGGGTAGCGTTTCCGATTCCCGCGTCGCCGTTGACAGGAGTTCGCCGTGTCCGACATCGGGCTGTGGAAGATCGCAGAGCAGGAGCCGAACCGGGTTGCCGTGATCGCCCCCGACGGCGGTGAGCTCACCTACGCCGAACTCGCCGCTGCGGCGGACCGCTACGGCCGCGGGTTGCAGAGCATGGGACTCGACGTGGGCGACAGCGTCGTGCTGATGCTGCCCAACGGGCCGGACCTGCTGGCCGCCTACTTCGCCGCGATGCAGTGCGGCCTGTACGCGGTCACGGTGAACTGGCACCTGGTCGGCGCCGAGGTCTCGTACCTGATCGAGGACAGCGGCGCGAAGGCGTTCATCGCGCACGAGCGCTTCAGTGCAACGGCTTCCGACGCCGCCGCGCGCTGCGGACTTCCGGGTTCGGCGCGGTTCGCGGTGGGGGAGATCCCGGGATTCCAGCAGTTGTCCCAGCTCGGCGCGCAGGAACCGCGGAATCGGCCGGACGTGCGCACCATGGGCTCGCCGATGCTCTACACCTCCGGGACCACCGGCCGGCCCAAGGGTGTCCGGCGGCCGCTGACCGGCGCTGATCCCGATGTGGTGCCGGCTGCGGCGACGTGGTTCTTCGGCATCTTCGGGATCGAACCCTTCGACGGGCACGTGCACCTGTGCGGCTCGCCGCTCTACCACACCGCAGTGCTCAACTTCGTCACCCACTCCATCCAATTGGGACACGCCGCGGTGCTGATGGACCGATGGGATCCGGCCGAGATGCTGCGGCTGATCGAGCAGCACGGCGTGACGCACACGCACATGGTGCCCACCCAGTTCCACCGGCTCTTGGCGCTGCCGTCCGAGGTCCGGCAGCGCTACGACGTGTCGTCGCTGCGCGCGGCGATCCACGGCGCCGCACCGTGTCCGCTAGAGGTCAAACGGGCAATGCTGGAGTGGTGGGGGCCGGTCGTGGTCGAGTACTACGCGGCGACCGAGGGCGGCGGCACGGCGATCGGCGCGGCGGAATGGCTGGACAAGCCGGGATCGGTCGGGAAGCCGTGGCCGGGCTCGACGGTCAAGGTCCTCGGTGACGACGGCGCGGAGCTGCCGCCGGACGAGATCGGTACGGTGTACATGCGGATGGGCGGCTCGAGCTTCGAGTACCACCGGGATGTCCGCAAGACCGAGCAGGCGCGCGTCGGTGACCTGTTCACCCTCGGCGACGTCGGCTACCTGGACGCGGACGGCTACCTGTACCTGTGCGACCGCAAGAGCGACATGATCATCTCGGGCGGCGTTAACATCTACCCGGCAGAGGTGGAGAACGCCCTCTCGGTGCACCCGAAGGTCGCCGACGTGGCGGTGTTCGGAGTCCCCAACGAAGACTGGGGAGAAGAGGTCAAAGCCGTAGTCCAACCAGCCGAAGGCGCACCGCCCGGCGACGATCTGGCGGAAGAACTGTTCGCCTACGCCCGCGACCGCCTGGCGAAGTTCAAAACACCCCGCACCATCGACTTCGTCGAAGAGCTCCCCAGAGACCCCAACGGCAAGCTCTACAAGCGCAAACTCCGTGCCCCTTACTGGGAGGACCAAGAGCGCGCGATCTGAACCCATCCGGCTCCGCCGTCCTGCCCACCGACGTCCGACCCGACCAGGTGACCACAGTTTCAATTGAGACTGTAAAACTCCACAGCGAAGTGATGGGTGAAGGGCGCCTTCGACCCTAAGTCGGTCGAAGGTGCCCTTCACCCGGAAATTCAGCGTCCTCGGAAGTCGGGGGTGCGCTTTTCGGCGAAGGCTAGGGGGCCTTCTTTGGCGTCCTCGCTGGTGAAGACTTCCATGCCCAGGCAGGCGTCCACTTTGAACGCTTCGTTCTCCGGCATGGCTTCGGTTTCGCGGATCGTGCGGAGGATTGCCTGGACTGCCAGGGGGCCGTTGGCTGCGATCAGTTCGGCCAGTTCCAGGGCTTTGGTGAGGGCTTGGCCGTCCGGGACCACGTGGCCGATCAGGCCGATTTCCTTGGCTTCGGCTGCGCGGATGTGCCTGCCGGTGAGGAGGATGTCCGCGGCCACGGTGTAAGGGATTTGACGGGGTAGGCGGACTGCGGAGCCGCCCAGGGGGAACAGGCCCCAGCGGGCTTCTGAGACGCCGAAGCGGGCGCTTTCGCCGGCCACGCGGATGTCGGTTGCTTGCAGGATTTCCGTGCCGCCCGCGATCGCCGGGCCTTCCACTGCGGCGATCAGGGGTTTGGTCAGGCGGCGGCCCTTGAGCAGCGGTTCGATGACGGACATGTCCATGTCCCGGGTGGTGTCGCCGGGATGGGACCGCGTCATCGCCTTGAGGTCTGCGCCCGCGCAGAACGCGCCGCCCGCGCCGGTGAGGATGCAGGCGCGGATCTCGTCGTTGCGGTCCACCTCGTCCCAGGCTTCCCGCATGATCTGAAGCATCGGGCCGGACAGCGCGTTGCGGGCTTCCGGGCGGTTCATCGTCACCACGAGCACCGGGCCGCGGCGCTCGAGCAGGCAGTGGGGTTGTTCGACGACCTCGGCGTTCGACGTCATGGGGAACCTTCCACTTGGCGGATTTCCCCATGTCAAGGGGAAACTGGGTCTGGATCGTCCAAGGAGCCTCGACACCGTCGGTGAAAACCGGTTGGGCTCAACGGGTCCTTGCCTCGAACGATAACACGTTCTACTTTCTTCAGGGTGGCGTACAACATCGCGGATCTTTTCGAGCACGCCGTCGATCTGGTGCCAGATCGCGTCGCCGTGATCTGCGGCGAGCGACGGTTCACCTTCGCGCAGCTGGACCAGCGGGCCAACCAGCTGGCACACCACTACACCGCTCGTGGACTCGGGCGCGGCTCGCACATCGGGATCTACTCGCGCAACGGGATCGAGGCGCTGGAAGCCATGCTGGCCGCCTACAAGATCCGCGCCGTACCGATCAACATCAACTACCGCTACGTACCAGCGGAACTCCGCTACATATTCGACAACGCCGACCTGGCGGCGCTGGTGCACGAACGCCGCTACAGCGACAACGTCGCGCAGCTCCGCCCGGAATTCCCGGGCCTGCGCGAAGTTCTCGTCATCGAGGACGGAACGGACGTCGAACACGGCGGGACCGAGTACGAATCCGCGCTGTCCGGTCAATCCGGCGAACGGGACTTCCCGGAGCGCAGCGCCGACGACCTGTACCTGCTCTACACCGGCGGCACCACCGGCATGCCGAAGGGCGTGATGTGGCGCCACGAGGACGTCTGGCGGGTGCTCGGCGGCGGTATCGACTTCATGACCGGTGAAGCGATGCAGGACGAGTGGCAGCAGGCGCGTGCCGGGGCCGACAGCGGCGGCTTGGTCCGCCTGCCGGCTGCGCCGTTCATCCACGGTGCCGCGCAGTGGGCGAGCTTCGGCAACCTCTTCGGGTGCAGCGCGGTGGTGTTCGTGCCGCAGTTCGACGCGCATGAAGTGTGGCGGGCCATCGAACGCGAGAAGGTCCACGTGCTGGCGATCGTCGGCGACGCGATGGCCCGACCGCTGATCGAGGCCTACCACGACGGCGGCTACGACGCCTCCTCGCTGCTGGCGATTTCCAGCAGTGCGGCGCTGTTCTCCCCGTCGGTGCAGCGGCAGTACCTGGATGAGCTGCCGAACGTGGTGATCACGGACTCCATCGGTTCTTCCGAGACCGGGTTCAGCGGTATCGGTGTGGTCTCCCGCGACACTGAGCAGTCCGGTGGCCCGAGGGTCAACGCCGACGCCTCCACGACGGTCATCCGCGACGACGGGACCTTCGCCGAGGTCGGCGAGGTCGGGTGGCTGGCGCGCAGCGGGCACGTGCCGCTGGGCTACTACAAGGACGAGGCGAAGTCGCGGAAGGTTTTCGTCGAGATCGACGGCACGCGATACGTGGTCCCCGGCGACTACGCCCGGATCGAGGACGATGGCACGGTGACGATGCTGGGCCGCGGTTCGGTGTCCATCAACACCGGCGGTGAGAAGGTCTTCCCGGAAGAGGTCGAGGCCGCGCTGAAGTCGCATCCGGACGTCTTCGACGTGCTCGTCGTCGGTGTGCCGGATGAGCGGCTGGGGCAGCGCGTCGCGGCGGTGGTGCAGCCGAGACCCGGGGCTGCGGCGCTCCTGGCCGACCTCGACGCGCACGTGCGGGAGCGGATCGCCGGGTACAAGGTGCCGCGCAGCCTGTGGCTGGTGGACGAGATCACCCGCTCACCCAGCGGAAAACCCGACTACACCTGGGCGAAGAAGCACACCGAGGCGCACCCGCCGGCGGAGGTGCGCGAGCCCGCGAACCGCGCGACCCCTGGCTGAGCCGCGCCGGACATCCCGCAATTTCCGTTGAAATCGGACGTCCGATTTCAACGGAAATTGCGTTCCCGCGGGTGCCCAGCGCACGCCGGATCTCGAGAGGACCGATCAATGCGAACGACACTGTGCGACACCCTGGGAATCGAGCACCCGATCGTCGGGTTCACCCCGTCCGAGCACGTCGCGGCGGCGATCAGCCGGGCAGGCGGGCTCGGGGTGCTGGGCTGCGTGCGGTTCAACGACCCCGACGAGCTGGACGCAGTGCTGGACTGGATGGACGACAACACCGACGGCAAGCCCTACGGGGTGGACGTGGTGATGCCAGCGAAGATCCCCACCGAAGGCGCGGCGGTGGACCTGGCGGAGTTCATCCCGCCCGAGCACCGGGACTTCGTCCAGCGCACGCTCAGCGAGTTGGGCGTGCCGGAACTGCCCGATGACGAGCAGCAGCGGGAAGGCGTGCTGGGCTGGCTGCACTCGGTGGCCCGGTCGCACGTGGACGTCGCGCTGCGGCACCCGGTGCGGCTGATCGCCAACGCGCTGGGTTCGCCGCCGGTCGACGTCATCGAGCAGGCGCACCGGCACGATGTTCTGGTGGCGGCGCTGGCCGGGAAGGCCGAACACGCGGTGCGACACGTCGACAACGGGGTGGACATCGTCGTGGCGCAGGGCCACGAAGCCGGTGGTCACACCGGGGAGATCGCCAGCATGGTGCTGGTGCCGGAGGTCGTCGACGCGGTCGGCGACCGGGCGCCGGTGCTTGCTGCCGGTGGCATCGGGTCCGGACGGCAGGTCGCGGCGGCGCTCGCGCTCGGTGCCAGCGGTGCGTGGATGGGGTCGTACTGGTTGACGACCGTTGAGTACCAGCAGATTCCGGGCAATTCGGCGACGCAGCGGGCTTTGCTGGAGGCCGGGTCGAGTGACACGGTGCGGTCCCGGATCTACACGGGTAAGCCGGCTCGGCTGCTCAAGACTCGGTGGACCGACGCGTGGACTGTGGACGGTGCGCCTGATCCGTTGCCGATGCCGTTGCAGAACATCCTGGTGAGTGAGGCGCATCAGCGCATCATGCGGGCTGAGGATCCGTCGGTGGTGTCGATGCCGGTGGGGCAGATCGTCGGCCGGATGAACCAGGTCCGACCGGTCGCGGATGTCATGGCCGACCTGCTGGCCGAGCTGGACGCGACGATCAACCGCCTCGACGACCTCCGCTAGCGCCGGTCCGCGCTGCTCAGCGGTCGGTCACGAGGGTGCGCAGCAGGTCGCGGAAGGTCTCCTGCTGGCCGGGCGTGAGCGGGTCCAGCGGGATCCGGGACGTGCGGCGTCATGTCCGGCGGACGTAGGCGGAGCCTTCGCGGTGGTAGATCGGGTCTGCGGTGTTGAGGGCTTCGGCCATCAGGCGGCGCTTGAGGATCTTGTGGGTCGCCGTGCGGGGCAGGTCGGCGGACAGGCGGATGTGGCGCGGCCACTGCTTCGGGCCCAGGTCCGGCTGGGCGGCCAGGAAGTCCGCGATGGCCTCGGGGGTGAAGTCGTCCGTGGTGACCAGGGCGGCCATCACCTGGTCGCCCGTCGTCGGGTCCGGGACCGCGTAGACCGCCGCTTCCCGGATTTCCGGGTGGCGCAGCAGGATTCGTTCGATCGGGGCGGTGGCGAGGTTTTCGCCGTCCACGCGGAGCCAGTCGGCGGTGCGGCCTGCGAAGCGGCAGAAGCCGTTGGCGTCCAGGTAGGCGAGGTCGCCGCTCCAGTACATGCCGTCGCGCATTCGGTCTGCGTCGGCGTCCGGAGCGTTGTAGTAACCGGCGAACCAGCCGGAACCGGTGGTGTTGACCAGTTCGCCGATGGCGTCGTCGGGGTTGAGCAGCTGTCCTTCGGGGGAGAATTCCGCTGTGGCGCAGGGCTTTCCGGTGTCCGGGTTCAGCACTGCCACGCCGTCCGGTAGGCGGCCGAGCGCGCCCTGCGGGGTGTCCGGTGTGCGGGCGATCGCGATGCCGCCCTCGGTGGAGCCGAATCCGTCGATCACCCGGCAGTCGAACCGCTCGGCGAAGCGCCGCACGTCCTGTTCGTTGGCCTCGTTGCCGTAGACCATGCGCAGCGGGTTGTCCGCGTCGTCCGGCTGCGGTGGGGTGGCTAGTACGTGGGAGAGCGGTTTTCCCACGTAGTTGGCGTAGGTGACGCCGAATTTCCGCACGTCGGGGAGGAAGCCGGAGGCGGAGAAGCGGCGGCGCAGCGCGATGGTCGCGCCGGCGGCCAAGCCGACCGACCAGCCCGCCATCAGGGCGTTGGAGTGGAACAGCGGCATCGCCACGTACGTCACGTCGTCGCTGGTCAGCTCGAAGCGGTCGGCCAGCATTCGGCCGGGGAAGGCGATCTTGCCGTGCGTGCAGCGGACCGCCTTCGGGTCGCCACCGGTGCCGGAGGTGAACACCAGCACCAGCAGGTCATCGGGGTCGGTTGCGACCGGGGCGAGTTCGGCCCCGGCGTGCTCGGCGAGCAGAGCTGACCACGGCGGCGTGTCGACCATCAGAACAGGAATGCCCAGGTTCAGGCCCGCGAGCAGGTCGGCGTGGGCGGTGTCGGTGAGGATCAGCTGGCAGTCGGTCAGCCACACGTCGCGGGCCAACGCCTCACCGCGCCGTGTCGGGTTCAACCCGACCAGCACTGAGCCGGAGAAGGCCGCGCCACCGAGCAGGAAGGTGAACTCCGGGACGTTGCCGAGCAGCACCCCGACGTGGAACGGGCCTGGGCCGAGCAGGGAGCTCAGCAGCGACGCGTACTGCGCGCTGGTGCGCACGACCTCGGCCCACGACCACGAGCGGTCTTCGAAGCGCAGGCCGCAGTGCTCGTCTTCGGTGCGCGCCAGCAGGAGCTCGGTCACTGTCGGCGTCATGTCAGCCTGCCAATGTGTCGCCGAGCCGACCGAGCTGCACCGCTGCGCCACCGAGGGTGAACTCGTTGCGCTTGGCCGCCACGAAGTAGCGGTGCAGCGGGTGGTCGAGGTCGATCCCGACACCGCCGTGCACGTGGACCGCGGTGTGCGCGACCCGGTGCCCGGCGTCGGCCGCCCAGAACTTCGCGGTGGCCAGTTCTGCCTCGCACGGCATGCCCTCGTCCAGGCGCCACGCGGCCTGCCACAGCGTCAGCCGGGCTGCTTCGACGTCGATGAATGCGTCGGCGAGCCGCTGGGCGACCGCTTGGAAGCTTCCGATCGGCCGCCCGAACTGCACCCGCTCCCGGGCGTATTCGCTGGTCATCTCCAGTGCGCGGGAGATGACGCCGACCTGGTGCGCGCACACTCCGATCGTGGCCCGGGTGAGCAGCCAGTCCAGCACCGAGCGATCGTGCAGGACGTGGTCGTCGTCGACCCGGACACCGTCGAGGTCGAGCCAGGCTTCGGTGTCGGAGTCGACGATGCGCTGGCGTTGCGCGGTCAGCTGGCTCGATCCGACCAGGAACACCCGCGGACCGTCCGGGGTCCACGCCGGGACCAGGACGAGATCGGCCATCGCACCGGCCGGGACGCCTGTCTTGCTGCCGCTGAGAGTCCATGCGCCGTCCTGGCGTTCGGCGCGGCATGCCGGAACGGTCGGGGTCGGGTTGTGCTCCTCGGCCAGCGCGGCGGTGAGCACCAGCTCGCCTCGGGCCGCCGGTGCCGCCCAGTCGCGTTTCTGCTGGTCCGTGCCGAACTGGGCGAGCGCGGACGCGGCGGTGGTGATCGAGTTCAGGTAGGGCACCGGAGCGACGGCGCGGCCGAGTTCGATCAGCACGCTGCACTGCTCGAGCAGGCCGAACCCGCCGCCTCCTACGGACTCCGGCAGTCCGGCGGAGAGCACGTCGGCCGTGGCCAGTCGTGTCCACAGTGCACGGTCGAAGCGGTCCTCGCCGCGCTCCACCTCGCGCAGCCGCTCGTTGGTGACGTGGTCGTCGAGGATCTTCCGGGCGAGCTCGGAGAGGTCGTCCTGAGCCTCGGTCAGTGCGAAGTCCACAAGTCCTCCTTCGAAGTGAGGTCAGCGCTTGGCGGGTGGGAGGCCGAGGCCTACTGCGGCGACGATGTCTCGCTGCACTTCGTTGGTTCCGCCGCCGAAGGTGAGGATCAGCGAGGAGCGGTGCATGCGTTCGATGCGGCCGCGCAGGGCCGCGCCGGGGGAGCCCTGGCGGATGTAGGCCGCGCTGCCGAGGATCTCCATCAGCAGGCGGTAGGCCTCGGTGGCGAACTCGGTGCCGAAGACCTTCGTCGCCGAGGCGGTCGCCGGGGCGGGCTGCTGCTCGATGGTGGTGGCGATCTTCCAGTTGACCAGCTTGAGGAACTCCGCCCCGGTGTGCACGCGGGCCAGGTGGTGGCGCACCCACTCCTGGTCGATCACCCGGCGCCCGTCGGTGAGTCGGGTTTCCCGCGCCCAGTCCAGCACTTCGTCCAGCGCGGAACGCAGCGGGGCGGCCGAGGTGAGCGCCACGCGCTCGTGGTTGAGCTGGTTGGTGATCAGCGGCCAGCCCTCGTTCTCGTTGCCCACCAGCGCGGAAGCAGGCACGCGCACGTCCTGGTAGTAGGTGGCGCTGGTGGTCGGCCCGGCGACGGTGTGCACCGGTGTCCAGGAGAAGCCGGGGGAGTCGGTGGGCACGATCAGGATGCTCAACCCGCGGTGCTTCTTGGCCTCGCGGTCAGTTCGGCAGGCCAGCCACACGTAGTCGGCGTACTGGATCAGGCTGGTCCACATCTTCTGCCCGTTGACCACGTAGTCCCCGCCGTCGCGGTCGGCGGTCGTGCGCAGCGACGCGAGGTCGGTGCCGGCTTCCGGTTCGGAGTAGCCGATCGCGAAGTGGGTCTCGCCTCCGGCGATCTTGGGCAGGTAGTGCGCTTTCTGCTCCGGGGTGCCGTACCGCATGATCGTCGGCGCGATGCTGTTGAGCGTCAGGAACGGAACCGGGGCACCGGCGATCGCCGCCTCGTCGGTGAAGATCAGCTGGTCGAGCGTGCTGCGGTTCTGGCCGCCGTACTCGGTGGGCCAGCCCAGCGCGAGCCACCCGTCGGCGCCCATCTGCCGAACGACCTGTCGGTAGGCCTCACCGTCGCCGTAGTCGCCGTGCGCGGCCAGTTCCGCGCGGATCTCAGGCGTCATGAGCTTGCCGAAGTAGTCGCGCAGCTCCTCGCGCAGCTGCTCCTGCTCGGGCGTGTAGGCGATGCGCATGCACCCCTCCTGCGATCGGAAGCGTGTGAAACATGTTTCAGTAACCATAAGCCGGGGAAGGCCGCCAGGTCGACACATCACTAGTGGGATCGGGTGGAGCTTTCGGCGTGGCGTGCGGGAACTGGTTCTACGGTGCGGCGGTGGAGCGAAATCGCGCCGAACGGAGCAGTCACGCTCGCTCCAATGGGTCGTTGAGCAGCTGAGCAGATGTTCCGAATGGGATCAATTAGAACGAGTTGCACGTTATGAGACGTGCGGAAAACTGTTTTTTCGAGGGTTTTTTCCATGAGTCTTGCCACGTTGAAAGAACACGTTCTACTGTGGTGCAAGTTACAGTCCCTGGCTATCGCGGTGAGGTGACCGACCGGTGAAGGCAGCGGTGCTCAAGCAGATCGGTGATGGCGAGCTGGACGTGCGCGAGGACGTCGTCACCACCGCCCCTGGACCGGACGAGGTGCGCGTGCGCATCAAGGCGGCAGGGGTGTGCCACAGCGATGTGTCCGCGATGAACGGCTCGTTGCCCGCACTGGCACCGGGCGTGATGGGACACGAAGGCGCTGGTGAGGTGCTGGAAGTCGGCAGCGGGGTGACCGATCTGCAGTCCGGTGACCGCGTGGTGCTCTCGTTCGTGCCGCCGTGCGGACGCTGCGCGTACTGCCTGGGCGGACAGCCGAACCTCTGCGAGGTGCACACCGTGGCAGCCTTCGTCACGCCGCGTTTCGAAGTCGGCGGCGAACCGGCGTTCGGCTTCGGCGGTTGCGGGGCCTTCGCGGAAGAAGTCGTGGTGCCCAGCGCCGGCGCGATCAAGGTCGACCAGGACGTTCCCTTCGAGATCGCCGCGCTGATCGGTTGCGGGGTGCTCACCGGTGTCGGTGCGGTGCTCAACACCGCGAAGATCGAGCAGGGATCCACTGTGGCCGTCATCGGCTGCGGTGGTGTTGGGATCTCGGTGATCCAGGGTGCTCGGTTGGCCGGTGCGGCGCAGATCGTCGCGGTGGACCCGGTGGCCGAGAAGCACGCTGCGGCAAAGCAGTTCGGCGCCACGCACGCCACCACGCCGGAAGGCCTGGAGGACGTGAAGAACGAGGTCACCGGGGGTCGCGGGTTCGACTACGCCATCGAGGTCGTCGGCTTGGCGGAGACGATCCGCTCGGCCTACGACGTGACCCGGCGCGGTGGCAGCGTGGTCGTCGTCGGTGCTGGTGGCCCGGAGCAGACGGTCGAGTTCAACGCGCAGGAATTGTTCATCAACGAGAAGAAGATCCTGCCGTCCTTCTACGGTTCAGTCGATCCGCGACGCGACACCGCCCGAATGGTGAACCTCTGGCGCGCCGGACGTCTCGACCTGGACGGCATGATCTCCCGCCGCATCAAGCTGGATCAGATCAACGACGGATTGGCCGTCCTGCAGAAGCAGGGCAGCGCGCTGATCCGCCAGATCGTGACCTTCGACTGAGAATCCGTCCCGAATCGGGACGCACGACGAAGCGAGGAGTGGTGGTGCGGAGCCTGGAAGGCAAGGTCGCGGTCGTCACCGGGGCGGGTGCCGGGTTGGGGCGCGCGGAAGCGCTGGCGCTGGCCCGGGCCGGAGCCGACGTGGTCGTCAACGACGTCACCGAACGTGCGGCGGAGGTGGTGGCCGAGATCGAGGAGATCGGCGGCAAAGCAGCCGCGGTGCTCGGCGACGTCTCGGCCAGCGAGACCGCGCAGGAACTGGTGTCCACCGCGGTGCAACGATTCGGCGGTCTGCACGTGGTGGTAAACAACGCCGGCGTGCTGCGCGACCGGATGTTGTTCAACATGACCGATCAGGAGTGGGACGACGTGATCCGCGTCCACCTGCGCGGCCACTTCTTGTTGTCCCGCAACGCTGCTGCGTTCTGGCGCGATCAGTACAAGCAGGACGGGAAGACCTACGGCAGCGTGATCAACACGGCGTCGGAGGCCTCCCTGCTCGGCGCTGCGGGGCAGCCGAACTACGCGGCGGCCAAAGCCGGAATCGCCGCGCTGACGGTGTCCACCGCGCGCGCCCTCGCCCGCATGGGCGTGCGGGCGAACACGATCTGCCCGCGAGCTCGGACGGCGATGACTGAGGAAGTGTTCGGCCCGGCGCCGGAGGACGGCGTCGATCCGCTGTCGACGGATCACGTCGCGCCGCTGGTCGCCTACCTGGCCTCGCCCGCTGCGGAGCGGATCAGCGGGCAGGTGTTCGTCGTGCACAGCGGGATGATCGCGCTCATGGCCGCGCCGGTCGTCGAGCAGCGCTTCGACACCGGTGGACCACTGTGGACCGCGGATGAGCTCGCCGACACCGTCGGGTCCTACTTCGCCAAGCGAGACCCGGAGCGGAACTTCGCCGCCGCAGAACTGCTCTCGCTTCCCTAGACGAACCACGCCGAACCCGCTGTGCAGGGAGGATTTTCGATGGCGCTGACCGTGCAGCAGCATCGCGACGCTGCTGGGCTCAAGGACGGATTGCTGCTAGTCGACGGCCAGTGGCGGCAGGCCCGCGCGGGCCGGACCTGGACCCACTACCACCCGGCGACCGGCGAGACAATCGGGGACATCGCCGTCGCCGATGTCGAGGACGTCGACGAAGCGGTGCGAGCCGCGCGGCGCGCGTTCGACGAGAGCCCGTGGCCGACGATGCGGGTGGGGGAGCGTTCCCGGCTGCTGCGCCGCTGCGCGGATCTGCTCCGGGACAACGCCGACGACCTGCGGGCGCGGCAGGCACTGGACAACAGCGTGCCGCTGTCGTTCGCCACCGTCTACGCGGGCTCGGTCGACGTGGCCGCCGACGTCTTCGACCACCACGCCGGGTGGATCGACAAGGCCGGTGGCGAGACCTTGCCGCCGTACCAGGGCGGCGACCACCTGGCGATGACGCTGCGCGAACCGATCGGCGTGGTGGCCGCGGTGCTGCCGTGGAACGCGCCGTTCCTGCTGTTCGCGCAGAAGATCGCGCCCGCGCTGGCCGCCGGCTGCACCGTGGTGATCAAGCCGTCCGAGTACGCGACGTTCTGCGTGCTGCGGATGGTGGAACTGCTGCAGGAGGCCGGAATTCCGGACGGCGTGGTCAACGTCGTGACCGGGCCCGGCGATCCGACCGGCGAAGCGCTGATCACCCACCCGCTGGTGGACAAGGTCAGCTTCACCGGCAGTCGCGAAGTCGGGCGACGGGTCATCGAGGCCTCAGCGGGCACCATGAAGCGGGTGTCGCTGGAGCTCGGCGGCAAGAGCCCGGCGATCGTGTTCCCGGACGGCGACGTCGGGTTGGCCGGCATGACCGCGATGGGCATGGTCACCCTCGGGCTGTCCGGGCAGGCGTGCGTGGCGACCACCAGGGCGCTGGTGCACCGCGACGCCTACGACGAGTTCGTCGGCGCGGCGGAGATGATCGCAGGCGCGGTGACCTACGGCGACCCGTTCGACCCCGGCGTGCTGTCCAGTCCGCTGATCAACCAGCGCCAGTTGGACCGGGTGCTCGGCTTCATCGAGCAGGGCCAGCAGGACGGTGCCCGGCTGGTCACCGGAGGTGGGCGAGCTGACGGCGACCTCAGCGCCGGGAACTTCGTGCAGCCGACCATCTTCGCCGACGTGGCCAACTCGATGACCATCGCGCAGCAGGAGATCTTCGGTCCGGTGCTGACGGTGGTGCCCTTCGACGACGAGGACGAAGCGGTGCGGCTGGCCAACGACACCGAGTACGGGCTCGGCGCCGGGGTGTACACGAAGGACGTGCAGCGGGCGTTCCGAGTGGCCAAGCGGATCCGCTGCGGAACGGTCGGCATCAACGGATTCCAGGTGGAGCCGCACCTGCCCTTCGGCGGGTACAAGCAGTCCGGGCTCGGCCGCGAGGGCGGGCGTTCTGCCTTCGAGGCCTACACCGAGCTCAAGACCGTCCTGTTGCCGCTGACCGAGGAGTTGATTTGAACCCTCCCCCTCGCCAGCGAGGGGGATTCCTGGCTCACGCTGCCTGGTCGCCAAGCCGACGATCAGGTCTTCCACGATCAACACCAGCCGGGTTGGAACCAGCCCGGTTTCCCCGAGGATCGGAGGTTGTTGTGCTGACTTGGTTCTCGTTCAGCACGTCACCAGGCTATCACCGGGCTCACATGCGCAGATTTGCTCTTCGCCTAGGGGGCTGGTGACGTGAGGTTGGCGGGCAAGGTTGCCATCGTCACCGGTGGCGCGCGGGGGCAGGGGGCGGCAGCCGCGCGGCGGTTCGTCGCCGAAGGCGCGCGGGTCTTGGTGGGCGACGTGGCCGACGAGCAGGGCAAGGAGCTGGTCGACGAGCTCGGACCGTCCGCCGTCTACCAGCACCTGGACGTCTCTTCCGAGGACGACTGGGTCGACGCGGTGCGTGCGGCGGGCGAGCTGGGCCGGATCGACGTGCTGGTCAACAACGCCGGGGTGCTGCACCTGTCGGAGCTGGCCGACACCAGCCTGGCCGACTACGAGCGGGTGATCCGGGTCAACCAGATCGGCACCTTCCTGGGCATGCGGGAGGTGATCCCGGCGATGTCCGACGGCGGCGGCTCGATCATCAACGTGTCCTCTGTGGAGGGCATCGGCGGGATGCCGCTGCTGGTGGCGTACTCGGCGAGCAAGTTCGCCATCCGCGGCATGACCAAGGTCGCGGCGATGGAGCTGGGCAAGCACGGCATCCGGGTCAACTCGGTGCACCCCGGGGTGATCGACACCCAGATGATCTCCGACGCAGCGGGCGGCCCGGTCCCGATGGACCACGTCGGCAAGCGAGTCGCCCTCGGCCGAGTCGGTCAACCTTCGGAGATCGCGGACCTGGTGGTGTTCCTCGCCAGCGACGAGAGTTCTTACTGCACCGGCGCGGAGTTCATCGCCGACGGCGGTGCGACGGCAACGCACTCACTCGTGTGAACGGGCGGGTGACGGGGAGTTCCTGGTGATGGCCCCGGATCGACGTTGATCGGGAGGTGGGCTGGTGGCGGTGCGGAGTGCTGGGACGGGTGCGTTCGTCCAGGTTGGACGGATGGCCACGTTGGGCTGGGAGGTGCTGCGGACAATGCCGCGGCGGCCCTTCCAGGTGCGGGAGGCCGTTCAGCAGGCGTGGTTCTTCGCCAGCGTGACGATCCTGCCGACCGCGATGGTGGCGATCCCGTTCGGCGCCGTCATCGCCATGCAGCTCGGGTCGTTGACCCAGCAGATCGGGGCGCAGTCGTTCACCGGCGCCGCCAGCGCGCTGGCCATCCTCCAGCAGGCCAGCCCGCTGATCACCGCGCTGCTGGTGGCCGGGGCGGGGGGCTCGGCGGTGTGCGCGGACATCGGTGCGCGCACCATCCGCGAGGAGATCGACGCGCTGCAGGTGCTGGGCGTCTCGCCGATCCACCGGCTGATCGTGCCCCGCGTGGTCGGCGCCATGCTGGTATCGCTGCTGCTCAACGGCATGGTCAGCGTCGTCGGCGTGCTCGGCGGCTACTTCTTCAACGTGATCCTCCAAGGCGGCACGCCCGGCGCCTACCTGGCCAGCTTCAACGCCCTCGCGCAGCTGCCGGACCTGTGGATCAGCGAGTTCAAGGCGCTGCTGTACGGGTTCGTGGCCGGCGTGGTCGCGGCCTATCGGGGGCTCAACCCGTCCGGCGGACCCAAGGGCGTGGGCGACGCGGTCAACCAGGCCGTGGTGATCACGTTCCTGCTGCTGTTCCTGATCAACCTGGTGCTCACCGGGATCTACCTGCAACTCGTGCCGACGAAGGGGTTGTGAGCCGATGGCCGTCGTCGAAGCCGCTTCCCCGGCGCGAAACCGTTTCTTGCGCGGACCTGGTGACGCGCTGGCCGACCTGGGCTGGCAGCTGTCGTTCTACCTGCGCGCTCTGGCTCTCGCCCCGGTCGCGCTGCGCCGCTACTCGCGCGAGACCGCGCGGCTGCTGACCGAGGTGGTGTTCGGCAGCGGGGCGCTGGCCGTCATCGGCGGCACCCTCGGCGTGATGATCGGCATGACGGTGGCCACCGGCGCGGTCGTCGGTCTGCAGGGCTACTCCTCGTTGGACCAGCTGGGCACCTCCGCGCTGACCGGGTTCATCGCCGCCTACTTCGACACCCGCGAGGTCGCGCCGCTGGCGGCAGGCCTGGCGCTGTCGGCGACCGTGGGTTGCGGGTTCACCGCGCAGCTGGGCGCGATGCGGATCTCCGACGAGATCGACGCGCTCGAGGTGATGGGCGTGCGGACCGTGCCGTACCTGGTGACCAGCCGGGTGCTGGCCGGGGTGACCGCGGTGATCCCGCTGTACGTGGTGGGGCTACTCGGTTCCTACTTCGCCTCCCGGCAGATCACCGTGTGGTTCTACGGCCAGTCCGCCGGTACCTACGACCACTACTTCCACCTGTTCCTGCCGCCGGAGGACGTGTTGTGGTCCTTCGGCAAGGTGATCGTGTTCAGCATCGCGGTGATCCTGACGCACTGCTACTACGGCTACACCGCGCGCGGCGGCCCGGCCGGGGTCGGCGTCGCCGTGGGTCGCGCGGTGCGCACCTCGATCGTGCTGATCTCGGTGCTGGACTTCTTCCTCAGCCTGGCGATCTGGGGTTCCACCACGACCGTGCGGATCTCGGGATGAGGGCCGGGCGGAGCAGGCGCCGCTACCAGGCGCTCGGGGCGGTGTTCCTGCTGGTGGCAGGGGCGTTCTTCGCGGGCACCATCGCGGTCTACCGCAAGGCGTTCACCTCGGTGGTGGCGGTGAGCCTGGAGACCGACCGGATCGGCAACCAGATGCGCGTCGGCGCCGATGTGAAGGCGCGTGGCGTGGTGGTCGGTGAGGTCCGCAACGTGCGCGCAGTCGGCGATCACGCGGTGCTGGACCTGGCGCTCAAGCCCGATCAGGCCGAGCTCATTCCGGCCAGCGCATCGGCGCGACTGCTGCCCAAGACGTTGTTCGGTGAGCGCTACGTTTCCTTGCAGATTCCGGAGAACGCCGGTTCGCAGGTGCTGGCCGAGGGCGATGTGATCCCGCAGGACCGCAGTGGTTCGGCGATCGAGGTCGAGAAGGTGCTCGACGAGCTGCTGCCTGTGCTGCAGGCGGTGCAGCCGGAGAAGCTGTCCACGACGCTGACCGCGGTGTCGCAGGCGCTGGACGGTCGCGGCGAGCAGCTGGGCGACACGTTGGTGCAGCTCGACGACTACCTGCAGCGGCTGAATCCTTCGCTGCCCAAGCTGGAGTCAGTCATCTCGCGCATCGACGACGTCGCTGACATCTACCACCAGGCAGCGCCGGATCTGGCGCAGGCGCTGGGGGATCTGACCATCACCAGCCAGACCATCGCCGAGCAGCGCACGCAGCTCCAGCACATGATCGGCGGCGTCACCAGCAGTGCTGACAGCCTCAACCGGTTCTTGGACCTGAACAAGAACAACCTGATCAACCTGACCAGCACGTCGCGGTCCACTTTGGAACTGCTGGCCGAGTACTCGCCGCAATACCCGTGCATGCTCAAGCAGTTCGCGGACTCCATCGAGCCCGGCGAGCGCTCCTTCGGCAAGGGCAGCGAGAACCCGGAGATCGCCAAGTTCACCATCGAGATCACCGGCAGCCGCGGCAAGTACGTGCCCGGGAAGGACGACCCGAAGTACCTGGACCAGCGGGGGCCGCGCTGCTACCCGTGGGTCGAGCCGCCGGACACCTTCCCGCAGTACCCGCCGGACGGACCGGTGCAGGACGGCTCGACGTTCCCGGAACCACCGCGCGACCGCGACGAGGTGTTCCCGTGGTCGTCGCCGGCGTCGACCACGACGCAGTCGGTGGCGAACTCGTCCGCTGAACGCGACCTGCTCTCGACATTGCTCGCACCGCAGATGGGCGTGGCCCGGGATGACGTGCCCGGCTGGAGCGGGCTGCTGGTCGGGCCGGTCTACCGCGGGGCGGAGGTGGAGGTCAAATGAGGTCGATCACTGCGCCGCTGCTCAAACTGGGGCTGTTCGCGCTGGTCACGGTGGTGTTGACCAGTGTGCTGGCGATGACCATCGCAGCGCAGACGTCCAGTTCGTCCAGCACCTACACCGCGCGGTTCGTCGACGCCTCCGGGCTCAACCTCGGCGACGACGTGCGGATGGCCGGGGTCAAGGTCGGCCGGGTCACCGGGCTGGAGGTCGTCGACGGCAAGCACGCGCTGATCAGCTTCGACATCGATGCGGACCGCCGGCTGCCGGGGGATGCCTCGGCGACGGTGAAGTACCGCAACTTGGCCGGGCAGCGGTACCTGGCGCTGGACGCGGCGATCCGCAACCCCGACGACGTGCTGGCGCCGGGCGGGGAGATCCCGCTGGAGCGCACCCACCCGGCGTTGAACCTCACCGCGCTGTTCAACGGGTTCAAGCCGCTGTTCCAAGCGCTTTCGCCGCAGGACGTCAACCAGCTCTCCGGTGAGATCGTGCAGGTGCTGCAGGGCGAATCGGGAACTGTGGACAGTCTGCTCGCGCACACCGCGTCGCTGACCACCACGCTCGCCCGCAAGGACGAGGTGATCGGCCAAGTGATCGACAACCTCAACACCGCGGTCGGCGCGGTGAATGCGCGCGGCCCGCAGCTGGGCGATTTGATCAACTCGTTGCAGCAGCTGACCAGCGGACTCGCCGAGCAGCGCAAACCCGTCGGTGAAGCCATCTCCGCGCTGGACGAGCTGGCCGGAACCACCGGCGATCTGCTCGCGCAAGGTCGAGAACCGTTGCGGCGCAACATCGTCGAACTCGACCGGGTCACCGGCGTGCTCAACGCCGACATGCCCAAACTGGAGCACGACCTGCAGACCGTGCCGGAGCGGCTCAACGCGCTGACCCGCACGGTCAGCTACGGGAGCTGGTTCAACTTCTACCTGTGCCGGATGTCGGGCACCGTCGGCATCTCCGACCTCAACATCAAGGTCCCGATCGTGCCCGTGCCGTTCTCGGAGATGCCGGAGAGGTGCCAGTCGTGAAACCGTTGCGGGAGCGGAACCAAGCGGCCGTCGGGCTGGTTACGGTCGTGCTGCTGCTGTGCGCGACGACGGGCGCGTTCTTCGCCAAGGACCTGCCGGTGTTCGGCGGGCGCACCTACCAGGCCTACTTCACCGAATCGGCCGGCCTCGACGCCGGCAACGACGTGCGGATCGCCGGAATCCGCAGCGGCGAGGTCACCGACGTCTCGCTGGAGAGCAACCGGGTGCTGGTGTCGTTCCGCGTGGACGACGCCGAGGTGGGCGACCGCAGCAAGGCCGGGATCGAGATCAAGACGCTGCTCGGCGAGAAGTTCCTGGCGCTGCAACCGGAAGGCGACCAGGAGCTGTCCGAGCCGATCCCGGTGGAGCGCACTGCTGCGCCGTACGACATCCCCGATGCGCTGGACCAGCTCACGCGCACCGCGGACCAGGTCGACACCCAGCAGCTCGCGCAGAGCTTCCGCACGCTCGCCGACACCTTCCGCGGCGCGCCGGAGCACTTCGGCGAGGCGGTGGACGGGCTTTCCGCGCTGTCGCAGACGATTTCCTCGCGCGACCAGCAGCTGGCCGAACTGCTGCGCAACACCAGCGGCGTCAGCAAGATCGTCGCCGACCGCGACGAACAGGTCCAGCGGCTGATCGCCGACGGCAACCTGCTGCTCAGCGAATTGCAACAACGCCGCAGCGCGATCTCCTCGCTGCTGAGCGGGACGCAGAAGCTCTCCGACGAGCTGCGCGGTCTGGTCGCCGACAACCAGGCGCAGCTGCGGCCGACGCTGGACAAGCTCAACCAGCTGACCGAGATGTTGCACCGCAATCAGGACAACCTGAGCCGCACCATCGAGGCGATGGCGCCGTACGTGCGCGGGTTCAACAACACCGTCGGCAACGGCCGGTGGTTCGACGGCTACATCTGCGGGTTGTTCCCGCCCCCGATCAACGCCGGTCCGCTGCAGACGAACAAGACCTCCTGCGAGCTGCCGGTGCCGAGCCGACCCGTCGGAGGTGGCTGATGTCCGAGCCGGACGAGTCGCGACCCCGCTCCAGAACGTTGAGCGGCAAGGTGATCGGCCTCGGGTGCGTGCTGTTGCTGCTGGTCAGCGCAGGTGTGTGGTGGGTGTCCAGCGGGTCGGGCAAGCAGCTGACCGCCTACTTCGACAAGGCCGTCGGTGTCTACGCCGGGTCGACCGTGCGGGTGCTCGGCGTCGAGGTGGGGCGGATCGACGCCGTGGTCCCGCAGGGCGAAGTTGTCCGGGTGGACCTGCACGTCGACGAGGACGTGCAGATCCCCGCCGACGTCAAGGCCGTGGTGGTGGCGCCGAGCCTGGTCAGCGACCGGTACGTGCAGCTCACCCCGGCCTACTCCGGTGGCCCGGAGCTCGCCTCCGGCGCGGTGCTGGAGAAGGACCGAACGGCAACCCCGGCTGAGCTGGACGAGCTCTACCGCAGTGCCAGGACGCTCGCGCAGGCGCTCGGGCCGGACGGGGCGAACAACACCGGGGCGTTGACGGACGTGCTGAACACCTCGGCCGCGGCATTGAACGGCAACGGCGCGGACCTCAACACCACCGTCAAACAGCTCGGCGACCTGGCCGGAACTCTGCAGGAGAACCAGGGCGACCTGTTCGCCACGGTGGACAACCTCAACAAGTTCACCGCCGCGTTGGCCGCCAGCGACGGGCAGATCCGGCAGTTCAACGGACGTCTCGCCGACGTCGCCGGGTTCCTCGGTAGCGAGCAGGAGCAGATGGGTGCAGCGCTGGGGTCGCTTTCCGGGGCGTTGGGCGACGTTTCGACGTTCATCCGGGACAACCGCGAGCAGATCGCATCCAATGTGGACAACCTGGCCGGCGTGACGCAGGCGCTGGTGGAACAGCGCAAGGCGCTGGGTGAAGTGCTCGACGTGGCGCCGTTGGGCGCGACGAACTTCATCAACGCTTACGACGCGGCCTCCGGCAGCGTGACCGTGCGCGGCCACATCAACGAGCTGACCAACCCGCCGATCATGATGGTGTGCAAGCTGATCCAGTACAGCATGCCGGAACCGGTGCCGGACGAGCTCAAGAAGGCGTGCGACGAAGTGGCGCCGGTGCTCGACGGCAAGCTCGGGCTGCCCTCGATCGGCGAGACCATGCACTACCTCCAGCAGGGCGAACTGCCACCGCTGCCGTTGCCGCTGGTGGACGCCAACCGCAAGGGAGGCGGCCAATGAGAGTCCGTCGGCGTATGCCGTCCGCGCTTGTGGAAGCGGCGTCAGCCGCTCAGCGACCACCCAAGCAGCGCAACCACCAACAAGCTCTGAGGCGAGGCGCGCTGGTCCTGGTGCTGTTCATCGTGTCCGGTTGCTCTGCGGGCGGGTTCACCGGTCTCTACAACGCGCCGTTGCCCGGCGGTGCCGAGCTGGGCGACCGGCCGTACCGGGTGAGCGCGCAGTTCGCCGACGTGCTGGACCTGGTGCCGCAGTCCAGCGTGAAGGTCAACGACGTGCCGGTCGGCCGGGTGGAGAGCATCGAGCTCGGCCCGGACAACACCACGGCGCTGGTGTCGATGTCGGTCAACGGTGACGTGCGGTTGCCGGCCAACGCCGACGCCCGACTTCGGCAGTCCAGCTTGCTGGGGGAGAAGTTCGTCGAACTCGCCGAGCCCGCGAAGCCCGCATCCGACGAGCTCGCCGACGGTGCGGTGATCCCGCTGGAGCGCACCAACCGCAACCCGCAGGTCGAGGAGGTGCTCGGCGCGCTGTCGATGCTGCTCAACGGCGGTGGGGTGGCGCAGGTGCAGGACATCGTGCGGGAGCTGAACAAGGCCTTCACCGGCAACGAGCCGGAAATCCGCTCCCTGCTGAACAACCTGAACGAGACGGTGTCCAGGTTGGACGGTCAGAAGGAGAACATCACCCGGGCCATCGATGGGCTCGACCGGCTGTCGACGACGCTGCGGGAGGAAACCGGCACGGTTTCCGACGCGCTCGACAAGATCGGGCCGGGTTTGCAGGCGCTGAACGAGCAGCGCGACCAGCTGGTGGGGATGCTGCAGTCGCTGGACCGGCTCTCCGGCGTCGCGGTCGACACCGTCAACCGCAGCAAGGACGACATGCTCGCCGACCTGCGCGCGCTGACGCCCACGCTGCAGAAGCTCGCAGACACCGGCGCCGCGCTGCCGGACGCCATCGGCTATCTGGCGACCTACCCGTTCCCGGAGTACGTGATGAAGCCGCTCAAGGGCGACTTCGTCAACGCCGACGTCCGCTTCGACCTGGACCTGAGCGGCATCGTGGAGAACCTCACGCGCTCCTCCGGGCCGCTGATCCCGATCCCCGGCATCAGCGACTCCGGGCAGTCGGGCCTGCGGCTGCCGCCACCAGCGGAGCAGCTGCCACCGCTGCCGCTGCCGGCCCCGTCGGAGCCCGACCCGAAGCCGCTGCTCCCCGTCCCACCGCTGCCGGGAGGCCAGTGATGTTCAGTCGCAAGACCAAGGTGCAGATGGCGTTGTTCCTGGTCCTGGCTGTGGTCGGCGTCGGCTACACCGGTGGTCGCTACGCCGGGCTGGACCGGTTCTTCGGCGGCAGCGGCTACTCGGTGACCGTGCAGCTGGCCGATTCCGGCGGGCTGTTCACCAACTCCGAGGTCACCTACCGCGGCGTGGCGGTGGGGCGGGTCACCGCGATGCGGTTGACCGCGTCCGGCCTCGACGCCGAGCTGCACATCGACGACTCCGCCCCGCCGATCCCCACCGACACCCGTGCGGCGGTGGCCAACCGGTCGGCGGTCGGCGAGCAGTACCTGGACCTGCGGCCGGGCCGCGACGGCGGTCCGCACCTGGCGGACGGGGCGGTGATCGCGCAGGACCGCACCGACGTGCCGCTGCCGCCGGAGTCGTTGCTGGTCGACCTGGACCGGCTGGTCGGCAGCGTTCCGGTCGACGACCTGCGCACGGTCGTCGACGAGGTCGGCACCGCCTTCGACGGCACCGGCGCGCACCTGCAACGCCTGCTGGACGCGACCAGCTCGGTCACCGCCGCGGCCCAGCAGCATCTGCCGCAGACGACAGAACTGCTGGACAACAGCGACGTCGTGCTGCGCACCCAGCAGGAGCAGGGCGAGCAGATCAAGTCGTTCAGCAGTGGCTTGCGGCAGATCTCCGGGCGGCTCAAGGAATCCGACCCTGACCTGCGCGGGATCATCCGGGATGCGCCCGTGGCCAGCCAGGAGGTCCAGGGGCTGCTGGACAGCGCGGGCACCGACTTCGGCGTGGTGACGGCCAACCTGCTGACCACGATGAAGATCACCGAGGTCCGCACGGCGGGCATGGAGCAGCTGCTGGTGGCGATGCCGGTGATCTCGGCGTTCTCGCACACGCTGTCCCCGGACGGCACCGGTCACCTCGGCCTGGTCCTGAACTTCTTCAACCCGATCGCCTGCACCAGGGGCTACGAGGGCACGCCCCGCCGCCCCGGCAGCGAAACGGCCCCCGGCCCGACCAACGAGGACCTGCACTGCGCCGAACCCCCGGGCAGTGTGATCAGCGTCCGCGGCTCCCAGAACGCACCGCGCGAGCCGATCCCGGACCCGGTCGAACCTCCGCCGCCGTTCAAGCCGTAGGGGACCCGTCGGCACCGGCGACACCGTGCGCTACGCAACCGGCCAGCCGCAGGTGATCAACCCGCGCGGCAACGACGTCTCCCAGGGGCGGCTCCGCGACCTCCTGAGTCCGGCGGTGGGTGCGATCTCGCGGTTGGAGCTCTGCGAGATCGCGCCCTGATCAAGCCGGTTTGCGTCCGAAGTGGACTGTTTTCGCGGTGAGCAGGAACAGGTCCGAGCGCCGGTCGATGCCCGCCGGATCGGTCGGATCGAGCAGCCGGTCCAAGGTCGCGAGGTCCTCGGCGTCCAGCTGCCCTTCGAGGCCGTGGCGGTAGCGCTCGACAGTTCCCCGCACCCATCGCCGGGTGTCGTCGTCCAGCGGGGCCGGGCGGTCCACCAGGAACGTCTTGCTGCGAGTCTCGACGAGTCCGGCCGTCCGCAGCATGTCCGCCCAGGTCTCCACGGCGGCGACTGATCCGGGCAGCTCAGCGCGCATCTGGTTGAACCGCTCGGACATCGCCGCGTCGATCCGCGCCTGCAGGCCGGGTCGGCCGAAGCCGAGGTCGTTCGGCAGCCACCGGGTCGGCAACCCGCCCTCCACGACCGCCAGCACTCCGTCCGTCGTCAGCAGTCGTGCCATCCGGTTCAGCGCGTCCTGCTGATCGCCGACGTGGTGCACGGCCTGCGCCGACCAGATCAGGTCCGCGGCCTCCAACTCGTCCAGGCCAGTCGGGAACTCTGCCTCTCGGGTGCGCAGCTCAACGCCGAGCAGCTTCGCCCGCTGCTCGGCCCGCGCCAGCAGCTCCGGCGTGCCGTCGACCGCGGTCACCTCGGCCTTCGGGAACGCCGCCGCCAGCTGGCAGGCAGCCACACCGGGACCGCTGCCGATGTCCATGATCCGCTTCGGCTCCAGGTGCGCCAGCTCCGCCAGCGCCTGCTGCACGTACGGGCGGTTCGCCTCGCCTTCGAGCTCCATCACATCGGCCATCGCGGCCCAGTCGAGGTCGGTCATCTGCACTCCAATCCGTGATGTTCCGACACCACGATGCGCGCGCCCCGGCCGGCTTGACAAACCTTGTTGCTGTTTCTGCAATGAGGTCATGGACGAAGTGCTCGCCGCGGTCGGACCGCGCCTCAGAGGGATCCGCCAGCAGCGCAACTGCACCCTGTCGGCGCTGTCGGAGAAGACCGGGATCTCGGTCAGCACGCTCTCGCGCCTGGAGTCCGGGCAGCGCAAACCGAGCCTGGAGCTGCTGCTGCCGATCGCCCACGCCCACCAGGTGCCGCTGGACGAGCTGGTCGGCGCGCCGCCGGTCGGCGACCCGCGAGTGCGGATGAAGCCGGTCAAGCACGGCGACGCCACCACGGTGGTGCCGCTGACCCAGCAGCCGGGCGGGCTGCAGGCGTTCAAGATGATCATCGGTCCCGCGCGCAGCGAGCCGGACCCGCGCACCCACGAGGGCTACGAGTGGCTGTACGTGCTGAGCGGGAAGCTGCGGCTGGTGCTCGCCCAGCACGACGTGGTGCTCAAGGTGGGGGAGGCCGCCGAGTTCGACACCCGCCTCCCGCACTGGTTCGGCAGCACCGGTGACGCGCCCGTTGAGGTCCTGAGCCTGTTCGGGCCGCAGGGCGAGCGGATGCACGTCCGGGCCAAGCCGGCCTCGTGAGCGTCCCTCACCACTCGCGAACCTCGCGCCACTCCCGCACCTGTTTGCCCAGGTGGACGCACCTGCGAGCAGTTCCCATACTGAGGATGTTGGCCTCGCGGGACTCGAGAGGGGTGCGTGATGGGGCGCGCGGTAGGTATCGACCTGGGGACGACGAACTCCGTGGTGGCCGTGCTGGAGGGCGGCGAAGCCACCGTGATCGCGAACTCCGAGGGCTCGCGGACCACACCGTCGGTGGTGGCCTTCGCGAAGAACGGCGACCTGCTGGTCGGTCAGCCAGCGAAGAACCAGGCGGTCACCAACGTGGACCGCACGATCCGGTCGGTCAAGCGGCACATGGGCACCGACTGGAGCGTCCAGATCGATGACAAGGCCTACACGCCGCAGGAGATCAGCGCTCGCGTGCTGATGAAGCTCAAGCGGGACGCCGAGGCGTACCTGGGCGAGGACGTCACCGACGCGGTGGTCACGGTGCCCGCCTACTTCGACGATTCGCAGCGGCAGACCACGAAGGAAGCCGGTCAGATCGCCGGGCTCACCGTGCTGCGGATCATCAACGAGCCAACCGCCGCGGCCCTGGCCTACGGGCTGGAGAAGGGGGAGAAGGAGCAGACGATCCTGGTCTTCGATCTCGGCGGTGGAACCTTCGACGTCTCGCTGCTCGACGTCGGTGAAGGGCTGGTCGAGGTCAAGGCCACCTCCGGCGACACCCACCTGGGCGGCGACGACTGGGACGAGCGCATCGTCGAGTGGCTGGTCGAGCGGTTCCGCGCGTCCGCTGGCATCGACCTGACCAAGGACCGGATGGCCATGCAGCGGATCAAGGAAGCCGCGGAAAAGGCCAAGATCGAGCTGTCCAGTTCCTCGCAGACCAACATCAACCTGCCCTACATCACGGTCGACGCGGACAAGAACCCGATGTTCCTGGACGAGACGCTGTCCCGCGCCGAGTTCGAACGGATCACCTCCGACCTGCTGGAGCGCTGCCGCAAGCCGTTCGGCAACGCGATCCGGGACGCCGGGATCAAGGTCGGCGACATCAACCACGTGGTGCTGGTGGGCGGCGCGACGCGGATGCCGGCGGTGACCGACCTGGTGCGCGAGCTGACCGACGGCAAGGAACCGAACAAGGGCGTGAACCCGGACGAGGTCGTCGCCGTTGGCGCCAGCCTGCAGGCCGGTGTCCTGCGCGGTGAGGTCAAGGACGTCCTGCTGCTCGACGTCACCCCGCTGTCGCTGGGGATCGAGACCAAGGGCGGGATCATGACGAGACTGATCGAGCGCAACACCACGATCCCGACCAAGCGCTCCGAAACCTTCACCACGGCTGAGGACAACCAGCCGTCGGTGATGATCCAGGTGTTCCAGGGCGAGCGGGAAATGGCGGCGCACAACAAGAAGCTCGGCATGTTCGAGCTGACCGGTCTGCCGCCGGCGCCGCGCGGGCTGCCGCAGATCGAGGTCACCTTCGACATCGACGCCAACGGCATCGTGCACGTCTCCGCCAAGGACCTGGGCACCGGTCGCCACCAGTCCATCAAGATCAGCGGTGGCTCGGCGCTGCCGAAGGACGACATCGACCGGATGGTCAAGGACGCCGAAGCGCACGCGGAGGAAGACCGAAAGCGCCGCGAGGAGGCCGAAACCCGCAACCAGGCCGAAACACTCGTCTACCAAACGGAGAAGGTCCTCACCGACAACGCGGACAAGATCCCGGCCGACACCCGGACGCAGGTCCAGGATGCGATCAAGGGCGTCAACGAAGCGCTGAAAGGTGATGACGTGGAACGCATCCGATCGGCGGTTGACCACTTGGCGACCGCATCCCAGGCCATCGGGCAAGCCATCTACGGCCAAGCGCCGCCGAGCGCGGAACCGGAAGCCGGGGACGAGGACGTCGTGGACGCCGAGATCATCGACGAGGACGACAAGAAGAAGGACTGACGAACTGGTCTGTTCCAGTGAAACCCCGAGCTTTCGCTATGCGTTCCAGTGGTTCTGGATAACCTGATAGGTCCTCGAAAGATCCCGTGCGAGCGGCATTGCGAGGTCTGGGGTGGAGTGCAGCTTCTGGGAATTCGGCGCGATCGTGCGGCACGAGAAGGCCCGCCACGACACCGGGGGCGTCTCGTCTGCGGAAGCACAGCGCAGGTTCGACATCCCGGCATTCGTCACGTCCCGCGACAGCGGACTGGAACAGCCGGAAGACCCGAAGGCAGTGCTGGAAGCAGCCGAGGACAGCGTGCGAGCCAAGGGCTGGATCGACCACGGTCGTTTGAACGACGAGTGGTACGAGATCGTGTCTGCCCTGGCCTACGGCCACTCGCTTACGTACCTGTACCTGACTGAGCCCGACGAGCCGGAAACCCGCGCGATGACGGCGGTGAACAACCTGGCGTTCCGCATCGTCCTGCGAGGTGACCGCGTGCGGATCGATGAAGTCGGCACGGCCGCGGCGGAACGATCGGTCGTGGAGTGCCTACCCGATGTCAACCCGGCGAACGGGCGAAGTGTCCTCGTACCAACGGAAATCCTCTCGGCAGCAGCACTAGAAGCCGAGAACCACAAGGCAGACCAAGGCGATTGGATAGCCTACGAACTCGGCCAAGCAGACGTGGACCCGTCCGACGCTCGAGAAGTGGGCCGGCTCGCGACACTAGTCGACCGAGTCATCGGGCAGTTCAATGTCGCCAGCAGGGATGTCGTGGGTCGAAACCACATCGCTCCGTGGGTGATCACGGCGCACCACGGTTCCTCGGGGCGCGTTGTACAAATTCCGCAACCGCCGTCCGGTGCAGAAGTACTGGTCACTCCAGGGGATTCGGAGCTCATCGCTGATTCCTTGCGCATCTACCATGACGAGCTCGCCCTGTTTCGCGAACGGCGACAGTGAACACGAATGCGCTGGTGTAGTACACGTCCGGCGTATTCAGCTAGGCAACTTCTTGCCAAGGCTCTTATTTCCTGGCTTTATGTGACAATATCAGCTGCCCCCTCGGGATTCGGGAGGCGATCAGGTGTGAGTGCCCCGGTGCCACCGCAGCGAGCGGTGGAAACATCTGCTGAGGGCGAGGATCTGACCTCGTTCCACCCGCTCACCGGCGCGGCGTTGATCGAATCCGGAACGCAAACATTTCACATTCAGCCCGATCGGCTTCCGCGGGTTCTCGCCGGATTGGACGAGGTTCTCGCTAAATACGAAAACATTTACAACATGGCGCTGCGGCTCTCGAGTGCCGGTCCGCCCTTCTTGGATGACGTGACGGTCAACGAGATCAAGAGAATTCGTGAACGGGCCCGCGGCGGCGATGGAAGCTTGTCCGACTTTGCTCGGGGCATGGCTGACTGGGTCATGGGCTTCCAGGATGCGGTGCAGCGAGCGGTCCAGGACCACCAGCGCATCGATGAAGAAAGCAGCATGGGATGACCCGGCGCGGCGCAGCGGTTTTGCTGGTAGCGGTCGGCGGGGTGCTTGTAGCGGTGATAGTCGGATGGTTCGCCGCTACATTCAGGGCTTCTGAGCAGATGATTGCTGGCCGCCCGACGACGGTGGCAAATGACCCGTTCCGCATCGATCAGCCGAAAGAGCTCAACGCGATCCAGGATCCTTGCCGACTGTTGAATCCGCAGCAGCGAGAGCTGCTTGCTGCTCTGCCGACCGGCGCGACTGAGCCGACCCCGTGGGGGCAGCAGGCTTGCCTTTGGCGGAATCAGCGGATCACGGTCAGCGTCGCCCCCAATACGGTCCAGAGAGACGGGCTGAGGTACGCGGCGAAGGTGGTCGCTGATGGTGAGCCAACTGCGCAGGTCGCCGGGTATCCGGCAGTACACGACGGGGTCAGCAGCGGGGCTTGTGGAACCGTTGTGGGCACGTCGGACACTGCGGTCGTGCTGGTTAGTTTTCAGGTCGGGCCTGAAGGGCGTGGAAATCCGGATTATGCGGATCCTTGTGCGATGTCCGACAGGATCGCGGAGATGGTGCTGTCGAACCTCCCTTCGCGCTGAGGGAGAAGCTCCTGCAGGACGATAGGAATCGAGGCGGCGATGGGGGCGTTCGACTGGTTGTTCGGCGGGCGGGAAGTGGCCCCACCGGGGCAGGTGGAGTTCGTTCACGCGAAAATCTACGGCGAGGTCAAGGGCGGCCCCGGAGTGGATTCGCTGTCGGGTGCTGGGAAATCCTGGATAGACGTCGGAACAGCGTTCAACGACGCAGCTGCTGCACTCGCTCGGGTGTTGAAGGACTCCGAGATCTTGATGCAGGGCAGCGCAGCTGATCAGGCGCGAGAGGCAGTGCTGCCGTTGGCGAAGGCGACGGCGGAGGCGGCCGACATCGCGGCGGCGACCGGTGCCGCTTTGAGGCAACAGACAGACATGTCATCGGACTTCTACTTCTCCTTCGTAGCCCCGTACGAGGTTCCACCCGACAACATCGGCTGGAGTGACTACGTCAATCCTGTGGCGTTTGCGGTAAAATCTGGGGTTCGAATTGTCCACGAGGACGTTCGTGATCAGGTCGAGGCGCACGCGCGTCAGCAGTATGAGGCTTACACGCAGAGCACTAACGAGCGCGTGAACGGTCTCCAAGCGTTCGCGCCGCCGCCGACGTTCACCGCTGATGTCGCAGCGGCAGAGACCACTCCGGTGCGCAAGGTCGATCCGATCAACGGCTACGAAGACGTAAGTGATACCCGCACCGGAACGGAAGCCAGCCAGCTCCCGGGACCGCGGACACCGGCTGATCCGGTACCGGCGCCGGATCCGGTGGCGCCGGACGAGCAGCCTCCGGAGGACACAGTGTCGGAGACGCCGACTGAGTCGAATTCGGCGTGGGCACCGCCTGTCGGGGGCGGCAATCCGGTGGCCGGTGGAGGTGTTCCCGTTCAGGGGCCGATCGGGACGGGTGGCGGCGTAGTCGGTGGAGTTGTTGTGCCGCCGGGAGGACCTGGCGGTCGTTCGGGCTCGGCACTGCCCAGGCCGGGTTCTGGCATCGGGCGAGGCGGCGGACCTGGGGCAGGGCGGGGTGTTTCGGGTAAGCCTGGCGGAGGTGGACGTTCTGGCACCGGAAGCGGCACACCCGCGCCGGGCGCTGTGGGCTCCAGTGGTCCGGGGGTGCGGGGAGCTTCCGGTGGTCTTGCGGCCGGTGGGCCTGCGTCGGGTGGGCGGGGGAAGCGGGAGGAGGACAAGGAGCACGGGCGGAAGTTCGTCAAGGGTGGCAAGGACGCTTGGGACGATCTCGAGATCCCCAAGGTCGCTCCGCCGGTGTTCGGCGACTGGGAGGCCGAGGCGCTGCGGGGCAAGCCGCCGCGGCCGTCGGAGGAGAAATAGCCGGGCGGTGTGCTGGCGTCGAGATGATTGGGGTCGGTTAGCCTGCTGCCGTGCTCTTCTTCGTGATCGCTGCTTTACTGCTCGTCATCTTTGCGATTGGTTTCATGCGCGACCGCCGACGGGTGCGCAACGGCGTCTACCTGTTCCTCGCCTTGATGTTCTCGCTGGCTGGGCTGCTGTTTAAGCTCGCCATGGTTTCGGACATGGCGGCGTCGGTGATTTTCCTGGCGCTGGTGTTCCTGATCTCGGTGACGGTGCTCGTGCTCGCCGGGTTCCTGATCGCCAACGGGATCACGATGATGCGCCGCGAGGGCAGGCGGGTGGCGAACCTGCTGTCGTTGGCAGCCGGCGTCGGGATCATCGGGTTGATCGCGTTGAGCCTCATGGCGAACCTGCTCCAGTGGACGCTGCTCCAAGCGGTCGTGAGCGCCACGAACAGCGTGCTGTTCTACGTGTCGTTCCTGTTTGTGTGCTTCCTGCTGTACTCGTTCGTCTACGGCAAGTTCCCGCACAAGACCCAGGTCGACTTCATCGTGGTGCTCGGGTCGGGGCTGCTCGGTTCCCGGGTGCCGCCGCTGCTGGCCAGCCGTCTCGACCGGGGGCGCGAGGTGTTCGACGCCGAGCGCGCTCTGGGGCGGCAGCCGTTGCTGGTCACTTCCGGTGGCCAGGGGCCCGGTGAGGACCTGCCCGAGGCGCGCGCCATGGCGGACTACCTGATCGAGCGCGGCGTGCCTGCTGATCAGGTGCTGGTCGAGGACCAGTCGCGCACCACCGACCAGAACCTCCGGTTCAGCAAGGCGATCATGGAGCAGGCCAAGCCGGACTTCCGCTGCCTGGTGGTCACCAACAACTTCCACGTCATGCGGGCCGCGCGGATAGCCCGGGCGGAGAAGGTCAACGGTCAGGTGATCGGTTCGCCCACCGCCCGGTACTACTGGCCGAGCGCGACGATCCGCGAGTTCGTGGCGATCTTCCTGTCGCACAAGGTGATCAACGGCGGTATTTGCCTGCTGCTGTTCCTCGGCGGTCTGAACGTCGCCGAGCACTGACCGTCCGAAGAGGACTCCAGCGGTTCGGAGCGCCGTCCCGAGCAGTGCCGCATAGGGTCCATCGAGTCCGTTCGCAGAGCACTGATGCCTGCGCAGTTTTCGTTTTCTTCACAGGTAGGGGAGTTTTGAGTACGCGGTTGGTTCCGGCTGTGGTAGCGGTCATCTTGGCAGCCTTCCTGGCTGTCGTCCTTTTTGTTCCCTATGTCGCACGGCAGTACCGCAGACGTGGCGAACTGGGCATCGGCAACCTCGCACTGGCCCTCGTCGGTCTCGTCTACACCCTCGCGCTGTTCGCCTACGTGCTGCTCCCGCTGCCCGGGCTGCGGCCGGACTTCTGCGCGGTGTACGGCACGAGCGGTCCACAGTGGATTCCGTTCAACTTCGTCAACGACATGGAGAAGGACGCGATCGGCATCGGGATCGCCGCCACGTTGCGCAACCCGGCGCTGACCCAGGTGCTGCTGAACGTCGCGCTGTTCGTGCCGTTGGGCATGTTCATCCGGTACATGTTCAAGCGCAGCGTGCTGGCCACCACGGCCATCGGCCTGGGTGTTTCGCTGCTGATCGAGGTCACGCAGGGCTCCGGCATCTGGTTCCTGTACCCGTGCGCGTACCGGCTTTTCGACGTGGACGATCTGATCGCCAACGGGCTGGGCGGGTTGATCGGCGCGCTCGTGGCGCCGGTGCTGCGCGCCGTGCCGGGACAGCGCCTCGACGCCGACCCCGGCCAGCCGCGTCCGGTCACCAAGTCGCGGCGACTGCTCGCGATGGTGTGCGACCTGATGGCGTACCAGTTCGCCGCCGTCCTCTGCGTCGTGTTCGCCGACGTGATCCTGCTCGCCGTGCACGGTGAGCTGCTCAGCGCTTCCGACACCCCGGTGATCGAGCTGCCCGGGTACACCGCGGTGAACGTCGTGAGGCTGTGGGTGCCGTGGTTCCTGCTGGCGGTCGTCGTTCCGCTGGTGGGCAAGGCGCCCAGCCTCGGGCAGCGCATCGTGCGGTTGCAGGCCACGACGCGCGACGGGCGACCGGTGGGGGCGGGCACCCGTCTGGCGCGCAGCCTGGTCGGCATCGGTGGTTACGTGCTCATCTCGCAGCTCGCCGACCTGCCGGGGCTGGGCTTGCTGGGGCCGGTGTCGTCCGTCTTCGGCCTGGCGTCGCTCATCGCGATCTTCACCACGGCCGGGCACCGCGGTCTCTCCTGCGTCTTGACCGGACTGAGGTTGACCGACTCCCGAGCCGTCGCTCGCGTCGACGTGCTCAGCTGACCTCGCGCGCGGGGAGCGTGGCCGACACCTCGAAGCCGCCGTCGGGCAGCTGGCCGGAGCTGATCTTGCCTCCGGCCAGCTGCACCCGTTCGGCCAGACCGATCAGGCCCTGACCACCGCTGGGCAGGCTGCGCTGGAAACCCGCGGCCGGGCGGCCGTTGCGGATCGAGACCGCGAGCTTCTTCTCCCGGTACTCGAGCGAGACCATCGCCCGCGCGCCACCAGCGTGCTTGTGGACGTTGGTCAGGGCCTCCTGCACGACCCGGTACGCGGCGCGTTCCACCTGGTCCGACAGGTTGCGGCGGTCGCCGGTGATGGTCAGCTCGATGTCGAGCCCGGCTTCGCGGGAGGCGGACACGAGCGCCTCGACGTCGTCGAGCTTCGGCTGCGGCGGTTCCGGGGTGTCGTCGCCGGGGTTGGCGCGCAGCACGCCGATCATCTGCCGCAGTTCGTCCAGCGCGCCGCGCCCCACCTGCTGGATGGTCGACGCCGCGCTGGCCGCCTTCTCCGGGTCGTTCTTGGCGACCATCTCCAACGCGCCGGCGTGCACGACGACCAGACTCACCTGGTGCGCAACGGAATCGTGCATCTCCCGGGCGATGCGGGCGCGCTCCTCGCTGCGCGTCCGCTCGGCGATCAGGGCCCGTTCCCGCTCAGCGCGCTCGGCCCGCTCCACCCAGTGCACCAGCCTGGCCCGGCGGCTGGCCATGTAGCGGCCGATGATGACGGGGAAGCTGTAGAGCAGCGCCTGCATGACGATGCTGGTGATGAGGGTCTGGGTATCCAGCTTGAACAGGTCACCGAGCTGGGCCAGCTGCAGGGCGTTGATCGCCGTGATGCCCCAGATCTGCCAGCTCTTCCGGCCGTAGGCGCCCAGCGCGTACAGCGCGGGGAACAGCGCCAGCGACCCCAGCGGCGACACGAAGTGCAGAACCGTGTTCGCGATGGCCACCGCAGTCGGGAACCGGCGCATCCCCAGCAGTGCCAGTGATCCGGCCAGTGCCGCCACCAGCAGGGGCAGCGCGTCCAGGAACTCCGGTCGGTTCTGCAGGACGCTCCAGGCGGAGAGGAAGCAGAAGATCGCACTGATGGCGGCCAGCGCCACCCACCTGGGCAAGCGCGCCAGCCAGGACGGTCGCGAGCCGACGAACGGTGCTTCGCCCGGTTCGGCGGTGTTCGAGGACGCGTTCAACTTCTCCGTGGCCACGCCGCGAAGCCTATGGCAACGCGCGCCGCGCGGATGAACCCCGGGTCGTACGCCTGGGGTATGACGTGGTCGCGTTGCGTTCGATTTCCCTGCGCCTGGCGGATGATCGGCGAATGGGCCCGCAGTGCGACGACCGCGCAGCACTTCCGGCCATAGCTTTCGCAGCATGGTTTTCACTCACGAGAACTCGCCCACGGTCCGGATGACGACCGCGGCGCCGGTTCGCACCCGCCTCGACGGCGTCGACATGGCCAGGGGACTGGCCGTGCTGGGGATGTTCGTCGCGCACATCGGCCCGGCGGTGATCAACCCGACGGCCGGCGGTGCGGCGGACTTCCTCGCGATGTTGAGCAATGGGCACGCCTCGATCCTGTTCGCCACGCTGGCCGGGGTGTCGCTGGCGCTGCTGACCGGCGGTGACCGGCTGCACCAGGGGCTGGCGCTGCGCAGGGACCGGGTGCGCATCGGCGTGCGCGCGATTGTCCTCTTCCTGCTGGGCATGGCGCTGACCGCGCTGGACACCCCGATAATGGTGATCCTGTCGTTCTACGCGCTCTACTTCCTGCTGGCGCTGCCGTTCCTGCGGGTGCGGCCCGCGGTGCTGTTCGTGGTCGCGGCGGTGTGGGCGGTCGTCGGGCCGGTCGCGTCGTTCTTCCTCCGCACTGCGATCAGCGGGGAGACCGCAGGGGGTGCGCTGTCGTTCACCGATCTGACTTCGCTGTCCAGCGCTGGTGCGGGCATCCAGCGGCTGCTGCTCGACGGTGCCTACCCGGTGCTGACCTGGATGCCGTTCGTGTTCGTCGGCCTGGCGGTCGGGCGGTTGGACCTGCGGTCGACCGCGGTGCGTCTGCGGCTGCTGGTCAGCGGTGTCGTCCTGGCCGTGGTCGGCGCGGGCGGTTCCTGGCTCGCGCTGAACGTCTTCGGCGGAATGCGCGCTCTGCAGCCGGTCCTGGACACCCTGCGCCCGATCGCCGAGCAGATGGGCAAGGACCCGCTCGACGTGCTGCAGATGGTGGGCTTCGGCACCGCGCCCACCACCACGCCGGCGTTCCTGCTGATCAACGCGCCGCACACCGGGACGCCGTTCGAGATCGTGGCCTCGACCGGTGCTGCGCTGGCGGTCCTGGCGGTGTGCCTGTTCGCGGGTGACCACCTGGGCAAGCTGTTCGCACCGCTGTCGGCGGTCGGTGCGCTGGCCCCGACCGTGTACGTGGCGCAGGGCGTGGCGCTGAAGGTCCTGATGGACTCCGCCGGACCGGAGCTGGCGGAGCAGCCGTGGCTGCCGCTGCTCGGTTTCACGCTGGTGTCCTTGGTGTTCTGCGCACTGTGGCGCCCGTTCCTCGGTCGCGGTCCGCTGGAGCGGGTCATGCACTGGACGTCCACCAAGACCTCCGACGCTCTCGTTCGCGCCTGACGCGAGCAGTTTCGCGGGGAACCGGTGCTCTGTGCCGGTTCCCCGAAGTGGTTTGATCGGGTCGTGGATCTGCTTCGCCATCTCCGGTTCTTCGTGGCGGTCGCCGAGGAGGGCCACTTCGGGCACGCCGCCGATCGGCTCGGCATGACCCAGCCGCCGATCTCCCAGGGCGTGCAGCGGTTGGAGACCAAGCTCGGCGTCACCCTGCTCACCAGGGGTTCGCGCGGTGTGCAGCTGACCACTGCCGGAGCTGAACTGCTGCCTCGTGCGCGAGCGTTGCTCGACGGTGCTGACCAGTTCGAGGAAGAAGCCCGGCGGCAGCGGGAGAACCGCGGCGCGGTGCGCATCGGCGTCATCGCAGCGTTGAGCGACTGGCAGGTCGCCGCTTGCGCCGCAGCCGTACGGGCGGCGGCGCCGGATCCGGCCACCCGCACCGTGATCACCACGACCGCGTCGACCGTCGACCTGGTCGACGCGGTCTCCGCGGGGCGGCTCGACTGCGCGGCGGTGCACCACCCCGCGCTGATCGGTGCGCTGACTTCCGGACCGGTCCTGAAGATCCCGCGCTGGCTGCTGATCCCGGCCGACCGCAAGCCCGCGCTCCGCTCGCTGCGCGGGTTGGCGTGCGCGACGGCTCCGCGCAGCCACGGCACGGCCGCCTTCGACCTGCTGGTGGACACCCTTCGAGCCAAGGGACTGGACGCCGACTTCTTGCCCGCGCCAGGGGACCGCGACGCGATCACCGCGGTCGCCGCCGGTCGGGCGTTCGCGCTGACCGCCGACCCGATGTTGGACGGCCCGGGCGTGGTCCGGGCACCGGCCGGGGACGACCTGGCGCTGCGGGTGCGGCTGGTCTGGCAGGAATCCGCGGCCGAAGACGTGCGCACCGCGTTCGAGGCGGCGCTGCGGAGGACGCGATGAGCCCCGTCGAGCGCCGGATCCGCGAGGTGCTCGCCGATGCCGGTGCCGAGGGCTGGGTGCACGCAACGCAGTTCGGCGGTGGACGGGAGCTCTGCGTCGGTGCCGACGAGCTGGTGGTCACCGCCTCTGTCTACAAGCTGCCACTGCTGGTCGCGCTGTGCCGGGCTTTCGACAGCGGACGGGTAGACCCGCGCGGCGTGGTGCGGATCGACCCGACTTCCTGCACACCGGGACCGAGCGGCTTTTCGACGTTCCTCGACCCGGTGTCGGTGTCCTGGCGCGACCTGGCCGCGTCGATGATGGCCGTGTCCGACAACTCCGCCGCGGACGTCATCCTCGGCGCCGTGGGGTTGGATGCGATCGCTGAGGCGCTCGACGACCTGGGGCTCACCCGCACCCGCGTGGTCGGTGGCGTCGCCGACCAGCACGCCTCGCTGGTCCGCGACCTCGGCGCCACCACGGCTGCGGAAGCGTTCGAGCTGCTCAGCAACAACGACGCTGCGCGCACCGCCAGCGCCTACGACCCCGCGTACGCGAGCGCCACCACGCCGCGCGACATGACCCGGCTGCTGGAGCTGATCTGGACCGACGCCGTCGCCTCGCCGCAGCAGTGCGCGTTCATCCGGCGGCTGATGGGCCAGCAGATCTGGATGCACCGGGTGCGATCCGGTTTCCCGTTCCAGGGCGTCCAGGTCGCGGGCAAGACCGGCACCGTCGGTGCGGTGCGCAACGAAGTGTCGGTGGTGGAGTTCGAGGGCGAGGAGCCGGTCGCGGTGGCGGTGTTCACCCTCGCCGCACGAGCCGATTCTGCGCTGCCGCGCGTCGACACGGCGATCGGGGAGTGCGCCCGGATCGCCGTCGACGACCTGCGTTCCGGGCGGCTTTGAGAGATTTTTTCAGCCGAAATCGGGCAGTTGGGACTAGTCGAACGCTGCGGTCATAGCGAACTGCTATCAACGCGCCGTCGACTGCGGATTGGCGCGATCGCTCAGACGCTGCTTAATTGGTTCCCGACCGGGCTTCCGGTCGACGGACTGAACGGAGAAGTAGTTGCGGCACAACGAAATTCGCGTCGGGCGACGTGCTGTTCTGGGGGCGCTGCTGGCGGTTCCGGCGTTGGTGGCGTGCGGCACCGTCGAGGGTGCCGCGCCGCCTGCGCCCGCCGCGCCCGGCCCTGATCTGAGCGAGCTGGAGCGGCATTACGACGCCCGCCTGGGCTTGTACGCGGTCAACGTCCGCACCGGTCGGACCCTGGTGAACCGCCCCGATGAGCGGTTCGCGCTGTGCTCCACCTTCAAGACCTACGCCGTCGCCGCGATGTTGCGCGAACACGGCCTGGCCAGCGATTTATTCGCCAAGGTGATCCACTACTCGCGCGGCGACCTGGTGACCTACTCACCCATCACCGAGCAGCACGTGGACACCGGCATGACGGTCTCCGCGCTCTGCGAGGCGACCATGACGGTCAGCGACAACACAGCGGCCAACCTGCTGCTGCGCGAACTTGGCGGCCCGCAGGCGATCGCGCCGTTCGCCCGCTCGATCGGCGATGCGACCACCCGCCTGGACCGGTGGGAGCCCGACCTGGGCACCGCGATCCCCGGCGACGAGCGGGACACCTCAACCCCGGCCGGACTCGCCGCGGGTTACCGCGCTTTGGTGGTCGGCGATGCGCTCGCGGCCCCGGAACGCGACCAGCTGACCAAGTGGCTCATCGCCAACACCACCGGCGCCGAGAAGCTTCGCGCCGGGCTGCCGCCGAACTGGCGCACGGGGGAGAAGACCGGTTCCGGCGACTACGGCACGGCGAACGACGTCGGGGTCACCTGGACCGAGGACGGCGCGCCGATCGTCATCGCGGCGCTGACCACGAGGCCTGGGCCGGACGACGAGGGCAGCAACGAGCTGATCGCCGAAGCCGGCCGTTTGGTGGCCGCCGAGCTCCGCTGACCGGCACGGGTTTTTCCGGCTCGCTGAACGACTTTCCCCGCAGCGCGCCGGGTTCGGTCCTTTGTGGAGAAGTCTACCGAGAACGGAAGCACAGCCGGACGGACGCCCGCATCGATCGAACGGTTGATTCCGCACTCCAGCTTTCGGCCGCGGACGACCGACCCCCGGGTCGATGCAGGTCAACGAGCAGCGGAGGACAGTAGGCCCCGTAGACAGTGATCGCACGGAAGGAATCGCATTGCGATGAAGAAGCTCTACTGGGCTGCGTTGAGCTACACGGTTCTCGGGCTGATCGCCGGGCTGTACTACCGCGAGCTGACCAAGGCCCAGGGTTTCACCGGTGACACCCAGCTGGCGGTGGTGCACACCCACCTGCTCGCGCTGGGCATGCTGTTCTTCCTGGTGGTGCTCGCGTTGGACAAGGTGTTCGGGCTGTCCGGCAACCGCCTGTTCACGCTGTTCTTCTGGTTCTACAACTCCGGTCTGGTGCTCACCGCCGCGATGATGGTGGTGCACGGCACGATGACGGTGTTCGGCGCGGAGAGCTCGGCGGCGATCTCGGGCATCGCGGGGCTCGGCCACATCCTGATCACCTTCGGCGTGATCCACCTGTTCCTCGCGCTGCGCAAGGTGCTGCCAGGCCAGCAGGCCAGCAAGGAAGCCGACGAGGCGAAGGTGGGCTAGTTCCGCTTGGCGCGGCTGGGTGCGACGCGCGGTGGTTCGTTGGGCTGCTTCGGGTAGACCGGCGGCCACGGCGCGTCCTGCAACCCGCTGGCCATGTCCCGAGCGGACTGCTCCAGCAGCGGCTCGATCGACTGCGGCTGCCGACCGGCCCACGGATCACCAAGCGCGGCCAGCCGATCCGGCACGGTGGCGATGGTCAGCGAATCCGGCTCCACTGTGCCCAGTTCGTCCCACGAGATCGGCGTGGACACCTGCCCGCCCACTCGCGGGCGCACGCACCACGCGCCGAAAACGGTCTTGTGCGGGGCGTTCTGGTTGTAGTCGACGAACACCCGCGAACCCCGCTCTTCCTTCCACCACTTGGCGGTGATCAGGTCGGGGCGCCGGCGTTCCAGCTCGCGGGCCAGCGCTACTGCGGCGGCCCGCACCTCGTAGCTGTTCCACCGCGGCAGGAGCGAGGAGTAGACGTGCAGGCCCCGCGAGCCGGATGTCTTCACCTGCGCGCCGATGCCGTACTCGCCGAGCAGCTGCCGAGTCAGCTGGGCCGTCTCCACGACCTGCGGGAACGTCACGCCGGGGGAGGGGTCGAGGTCGATGCGCAGCTCGTCGGTCACTTCGGGAGCGTCGGCGTGGTACGGCCAGACGTGGAAGCCCAGGCAACCGAGGTTCACGGCCCAGGCGATGTGCGCGAGGTCGGCGGCGACCAGCGCATCGCTGGTGGTCCCATTCGGCGTGGACACCACGGTTGTCCGCAACCACGGCGGAGCGGACTTGGGCACCCGCTTCTGGAAGAACGACTTGCCGCTCGCCCCGTCGGGATACCGCTCCAACAGCAGCGGCCGCCCCTGCAGAGTGCCCAGCAGCGGCTCGGCCACGGCCTGGTAGTACCGGATCAGGTCGAGCTTGGTCTCCCCGCGCTTGCTGAAGAACACCTTGTCCGGATGCGAAACCGAAACCTCGGTGCCCCCGATCTCCAGCACCACCGAATCACCCACGGTCGACCTCCACCCACCGTCTCCACGCGTCACCCTAGAACCAGCCCCCGACGAACGCAGTGGTTTCCGCGGTGCTGATCGCGCTGCAGGGCGCTGAGGCAGCCGTTGTACTGAGGTCGACGTTCGAGGGGATGGGAGTGTCCGGTGAGCGAGCTGCCCTTTGCCGACCGCACCGATTTCGAGGACGCCGATCGCGGTTTCCTCGCCGCGCTGGAACCGGGTGTTGTGAAGGACGAGCGCGGAGGAGCGGTGTGGAACAACGACGCCTACTCCTTCCTGGCGGACGACTGCCCGGAGACGGTGCATCCGAGCTTGTGGCGCCAGTCCCAGCTGTGCGCGAAGCAGGGCCTCTACGAGGTGGTGCCGGGCATCTACCAAGTCCGCGGACTGGACTTGTCGAACATGACGCTGGTCGAAGGTGACCGCGGCGTCATCGTGATCGACCCGCTCATCTCCACCGAAACAGCCGCAGCCGCCCTGGCGCTGTACCGGGCGAACCGCGGTGACCGCCCGGTCACCGCGGTGATCTACACGCACTCGCACGTCGACCACTTCGGCGGAGTCGCCGGAGTGGTGTCCGAGAAGGTGCCGATCCTGGCCCCGGTCGGTTTCACGGAGCACGCCGTGTCGGAGAACGTCTACGCCGGCACGGCCATGTCGCGCCGCGGCAACTACATGTACGGCATGGTGCTGGAGAAGGGGCCGACCGGGCAGGTCGGCACCGGGCTGGGGCAGACGACTTCGGTGGGCACCGTTTCGCTGATCCTGCCCACGGTCGACATCACGCGCACTGGTCAGGAGGAGTCGGTCGACGGCGTCCGCATCCGCTTCCAGCTCACCCCGGGCACGGAGGCACCGGCGGAGATGAACTTCTACTTCCCGGAGCACCGAGCGCTGTGCTTGGCCGAGAACGCCACGCACAACATGCACAACGTCCTCACGCTGCGCGGCGCGCAGGTCCGCGACGCCCGGAACTGGTCGCGCTACCTCACCGAGGCCATGGCGCTGTTCGGATCCGACGCCGAGGTCGCGTTCGCATCGCACCACTGGCCCACCTGGGGACGCGAGCGCATCGAGCAGCACCTGACCGAACAGCGGGACCTCTACGCCTACCTGCACGACCAGACGCTTCGCCTGATCAACCGCGGGTGGACCGGCATCGAGATCGCCGAGCGGTTCGAACTGCCGCCCGCGCTGGAATCGGCGTGGCACTCGCACGGCTACTACGGTTCGGTGAGCCACAACGTCAAAGCGGTCTACCAGCGGTACATGGGCTGGTTCGACGGCAATCCGGCTTCCCTGTGGGAGCACCCGCCGGTGGAGTCGGCGCAGCGCTACGTCGACTGCCTCGGAGGTGTGGATCGGGTCGTCGAGAAGGCCGCTGAGTACGCGTCCGCTGGTGACCTGCGCTTCGCCGCTCAGCTGCTCAAGCACGCGGTGTTCGCCGAGCCCGACCACACCGCCGCGAGGGACCTGCTCGTCGACACCTACCAGCAGCTGGGGTTCGGCGCGGAGAACGGCACCTGGCGAAACTTCTACCTCACCGGCGCGCAGGAGCTCCGGCACGGCGTCACCCCGAACCCAATGAGCCTCTCGGCCGGGATGCTGGCTGCGCTGACCGTCGAGCAGCTGCTCGACTCGGTGGCGATCCGGATCGACGGGCCGCGGGCGGCGGGAACCAGGCTGGTCGTCGACTGGCACGTCACCGACGTCAACGAGCACGTGCGCACCACCCTGTCCAACGGTGCGCTCGTCCAGGAGCCGGTCGGCGCCGAACCGGCCGATCTCGTCCTCACACTGACCAAACCGCAGCTGCTCGCACTGGTCAACGGACAACAACCGGTTGACGTCGACCACCAGGGCGACCGCGAGGCCCTCACCGCGCTGCTGGGTTTCGTGGACGACCCGGACCCGAACTTCCCGATCGTCACGCCATGACCCACCGGACGGTCATGCGGCGGTGTGCTCGGCGCGGGCCTGGTGGTAGAGGACCTTCAGCGCGGCTGTGATCGGCAGTGCGATCAGCGCGCCCAGAACACCTGCCAGCGATCCGCCGAGCAGGATCGCCACGAAGGCGGCCAGCGGGCTCAGCTCGACGGTCCGCGCGAAAACCCTTGGCGCGATCAGGTAATTCTCGATGGCCTGGTAGACGATGAAGAACAGCAACGTGATCACGGCCAGCGCGAAGCTCTGCGACAGCGCCACCAGGATCCCCGCCACCGAAGCCAGCGTCGCCCCGACCTGCGGAATGGCGTCGAACAGGGCGACCACGATCGCCAGGAGCGCGGGGTAGGGGATTCCCGCTATCAGGAAGAACACGTACGACACCGCACCTGCGCACAGCGACACCAGCGCCTGGCCGGTGACGTAGCCCCCGACCCGGTTCATGGCGGCAAGGATTGCTTCCGGGCGCCCGGGGTGGTTGGAAGCGGCACGCGTCATCGCGCCCTGGAGTCGAGGCATGGCGAGCGAGAAGTAGACCAGCAAGGCCCCCGTCGTGCACGCCGCGAAGATCCCGCCGAGCAAGGAGCCGATGACCGCGAACCCGGCGCCCAGCGCGGTCGCCAGGAGCGCGGCGCCTTGCTTGGCTACCCCCTGCACCTTGCTCTGGACGGCCGGGTCGTCGAGCTCGGCGCGCAAGTCGTGGTTGCCCAGGTGCAGGCCCAGCTGCGACAGGACCTGGGGGAGGTTGGCCACGAATTGGCCGACCTGGCCCACCGCCGGTATCACCGCGAACAGCACGATGAAGCCGACGACGAGCACCACTGCGAAGATGACCGCGGCTATCGCCAACCCGCGTCGCCAGCGGTGCCGGTGCAACCACGCCACCAGCGGTTCCACCCCGAGGCCGAGGAAGAACCCCACGAAGATCAGCACGAGCATGTTGCGCACGGAGTAGGCAAGCACTGCCAGCACCACCACCGCGAGGTAGACGCAGGCGATCTGCGCGTGGCGCAGCAGGGACGGGCCCGTGCTTGGTTCGGAGTCGGCCATGATGCACCAGCCTCCTGCTGGGATGACTCCCCAACAGGATCCGGCAGACCCCGCGGCCTCGCCCGTGGATCGTGGTCAGGCCGCGGTTTCGTGCACGTGTTGCCAGCGCAGGCCGTCAGACGTGCGGCGCAGGACCGCGGTGGTGCGGCGTGCCGTGGCCCGGCCGTCGTGGTGGTGGGTTTCGCGGAAGCGGACGACCGCGAACTCGGCGCTCTCAGCGACCGTGGCGACCTCGTCCACCTCGATCACCAGGCCCGGCGCGGAGTTGTTCGCACCGGCGAGCGCAGCGAAGAGCTGCTCGGCGGTCAGCACCGCGCCTTCGGTGGTGATCAGGGTGAAGTCGTCCGCGTGCGAGTCCCGGAGCTCGGCGAGAACTGCGGGGTCGCAGTCCTGGCCGAGCCAGCGTGCCAGCAGCTGGTGCAGGCGCTCGACCTCGGTGTGGATCACCAGCCGCGTTCCCGCCACTCGGCGAGGTGCGGGCGCTGCTCGCCGATGGTCGAGTCAGCGCCGTGGCCCGGGTAGAACCAGGTGTCGTCCGGGAGCTCGGCGAAGATGCGGTTCTCCACGTCGTCGAGCAGCGACCGGAAGTCGGCCGGCGAGTTCGTCTTGCCGACCCCACCCGGGAACAGCGAGTCGCCGGTGAACAGGTGCGGGTGACCCTTCGGGTCGCGGTAGAGCAGCGCGATCGAACCCGGCGTGTGGCCGCGCAGGTGGATCACCGACAGCTGCGAGTCGCCGACCTCGATGGTGTCGCCGTGCTCGACCAGGCGGTCCGGCGGCACCGGCAGTGCCTCGGCGTCGTCCGGGTGCGCCAGCGTGAAGCAACCGGTCTGACCGGCTACCGAACCTAGCGCCTGCCAGTGGTCGTGGTGTTGGTGGGTGGTGACGATGGTGCGCAGCCGGGGGCGCTGCTCGTCATGGCCGAGCAGGTCGGTCAACCGCTCGGAGTCGTTGGCGGCGTCGACCAGCAACGCGTCGCCGGTGTTGCGGCACACCAGCAGGTACGCGTTGTTGTCCATTGGGCCGACCGAGATCTTGGTGATGGTCAGCGCATCAAGCTCCCGCCGAGCAGGCTTTCCACCGTGGTCGACATGTCCCGTGTACTCAGCTTCGAACTCCACGCCCCGAGCTTAGAGCCTGTCCCTCAGCTCGTTCTGCGTGGCGGAGCGATCAAGCCGGGGCCTTCTCGGCCGGGACGATCAGGCCGTAGATCACCAGGACCGACAGGGCGATCACCAGCAGCGACCACAGCGGGAACGCCGCCAGGAACGCCAGGTGGCCGATCGCGACCAGCGCCGCCAGCACGATGCCGGTGGTGCGGGCCCACTCCTTCCCGTACATGCATCCCACCCCGGCGGCCAGCTGCAGGACGCCCAGCACCAGCCAGATCACGCCCCACGCGGCGAAGTTGAAGACCAACAGCTGGGCCGCGCCGACGACGTAGTAGTCGGCGCGGAACAGCGAGGTCAGGCCGTCGATGATGTTGAAGATTCCGACCAGCAGCATCAGCGAGCCGGCGAACGCCAGCCACCCCGACATCGCGGTCGGCTCCTGCGCGGACGTCATCGCCCACTGCTTCTGCTGCTCAGGCGCCTGCGCCTGCTGCTTGGCCTCCTGCGCTTCGGCGCGTTGCTGCTCCGAACCGGGGCCGGTCTGCGGACTGGACATCTCGAGCGCCCCCTCTGCGAACTCGATGACTTCCACCGCCAGCGTCGCGCGATCGGGCGAACTGCGCAGCCCGGGCACTGGTCGCCCCAGGCGCCCTTCTGCATGCCGGAAGTGACGTTCCGGGAATTCCGAATTTCCCTAAAATTGGGCGATCACTGGGAGCGACCGGGAGCCCGGGGTCAGCGCCAGTCGGGGAGGTCTGGGGCGGTGCCTTGGAGGTCTTGGGCGTCGGTTCGGCCCAGGAGCCAGCCCAGCATCGGGCCGGGCTCGCCGCGGACGCGGCTCGGCGGGGCCGTGGTGCCGCGCAGGTCCCAGGTGCGCTGGTGGTCGCCGAAGTCGACCTCCACCGCCAGCGCTGGCACGTCCGGGCGCCCGCCGAACTGCTGGACCGCGTCCTCCAGCAGCTGTTCGGCGTCGTGCCGCGGGATGTCGGCGAAGTCCACGTCGTGGTCGAGGTCGACCAAGTGCACCCACACCTCCATCAGCCGCAGCCGCAGCACGTGGTGGGCGGGGATCGGGTCGCCGGCGGAATCGGCGATCTCGGCGGTCCACGCGTTCTCGGGCATCTCTTGTGCGGAGTTCGCGAATCGGTCGCAGGATGCCGCAAGGTCCTCGAACAGCAGCCGGTGGCTGTGCTGGGAGCCCTCGGCGATGGCCTGGTCGCGGTCGTCGCTGCTGGCGTACATCGCGTGCTCGATGCCGGTGCGCGCCCAGATCATCAGGTTGACCAGTCCGTCGGCGTTGCGCGCCAGGTGGGCGATCACGTGCGCCCGGCTCCAGCGGGGCAGCAGGCTGGGCTGCCGCATGGACACCTCGTCCAGGTCGCCGACCGTGCGCAGCAGCCGTTGGGTGGCGCGTTCCACCGCGGCCAGTTGAGCGGAGACTTCGCGGGTCACGTGCGCGGTGGTTCCGGGGGCGATGTCAGCCATGCTCCACCTCGCGGAAGAGTGAGGGGCGCGCGGTGCGCGATGTGAGACACCGAGCCTAATTGCGCAGGCCACAAGGGCAACAGTGCCCATTCCGGGGGAATTTGCGTATCGTCGGTAATGGCGGCGGCCAACCGCTTCGGATGTCACACCTTGGAGTGATAATCGGGGGTCGCGCCGGGTGCGGGGCGCAGCCGGTCCGGGACTGTCGGTGGCCCCGAATAGCATGGACGACGCGACGTCGCGACCTGCCGATGACCGGGTTCTCGCGGCCCGGCCCGCAGCGGTGCGCGTCGACCTCAACGCCAGAACTTCCGAAGGGATCACTGTGGCTGACCGCCTCGTCGTCCGCGGCGCCCGTGAGCATAACCTGCGCGGGATCGACCTCGATCTGCCCCGGGACAGCCTGATCGTGTTCACCGGGCTTTCCGGGTCCGGCAAGTCGAGCTTGGCCTTCGACACCATCTTCGCCGAGGGGCAGCGCCGCTACGTCGAGTCGCTGTCCGCCTACGCCCGGCAGTTCCTCGGTCAGATGGACAAGCCCGACGTGGACTTCATCGAAGGCCTGTCCCCGGCGGTGTCGATCGATCAGAAGTCCACCAGCCGCAACCCGCGGTCCACGGTGGGCACCATCACCGAGGTCTACGACTACCTGCGCCTGCTGTACGCGCGGGCCGGCAAACCGCACTGCCCGACCTGTGGCGAAGCGATCAGCAAGCAGACCCCGCAGCAGATCGTCGACCAGGTGCTGGAGATGCCCGACCGGGCCAAGTTCCAGGTGCTGGCGCCGGTGGTGCGCGGCCGCAAGGGCGAGTACGTCGACCTCTTCGAACAGCTGCAGTCGCAGGGCTACGCGCGCGCTCGCGTCGACGGCGTGGTGCACCCGCTCGACGCGCCGCCGAAGCTGAAGAAGCAGGAGAAGCACGACATCGCGGTGGTCGTGGACCGGCTCACCGTGAAGGCCGGTGCCAAGCAGCGGCTGACCGACTCGGTGGAGACCGCCCTGCGGCTGGCCGACGGCCTGGTGCTGATCGAGTTCATCGACCTCGACGAGGACGACCCGAACCGGGAGCGCAAGTTCTCCGAGAACCTGGCCTGCCCGAACGGTCACCCGCTGGGCGTCGACGAACTGGAGCCGCGTTCCTTCTCCTTCAACTCGCCCTACGGCGCGTGCCCGGAGTGCGTGGGGCTCGGCATCCGCAAGGAGGTCGACCCCGAGCTGGTGGTGCCCGACGAGGACTTGTCGCTGGCCGACGGCGCGATCGCGCCCTGGGCCGGTGGGCACACCGCCGAGTACTTCACCCGGCTTCTCACCTCGCTGTCGGAGTCGATCGGCTTCCGGATGGACGCCCCGTGGCGGCAGCTGTCCACCAAGGTCAAGAAGGCCGTGCTGCACGGCTCGAACGACCAGGTGCACGTCCGCTACAAGAACCGCTACGGGCGAACCCGCTCCTACTACGCCAACTACGAGGGCGTCATCCCGTTCCTGGAGCGGCGGTTGGAGCAGACCGAGTCCGACTACGCCCGCGAGAAGTACGAGGGCTACATGCGGGACGTGCCGTGCCCGGCCTGCGACGGCACCCGCCTCAAGCCCGAGATCCTGGCCGTGACCATGGAGAACGCCGATCTCGGTGAGCTGTCGATCGCCGAGGTCAGCGCGTTGAGCGTGCACGAGTGCGCGACGTTCCTCAACGGTCTGGTGCTCGGCCCGCGCGAGCAGATGATCGCCGGCGCGGTGCTCAAGGAGGTGCAGGCGCGGCTGGGCTTCCTGCTCGACGTCGGCCTGACCTACCTGTCGCTGGACCGCGCGGCCGGGACGCTCTCCGGCGGTGAGGCGCAGCGCATCCGGCTGGCCACCCAGATCGGGTCGGGCCTGGTCGGCGTGCTCTACGTGCTGGACGAGCCGTCGATCGGTCTGCACCAGCGAGACAACCATCGGCTGCTGGAGACGTTGAGCCGGCTGCGGGACCTGGGCAACACTCTGATCGTCGTCGAGCACGACGAGGACACCGTGCGCAGCGCGGACTGGGTGGTCGACATCGGCCCCGGCGCCGGCGAGCACGGCGGCCAGGTCGTGCACAGCGGCCCGTACAAGAAGCTGCTGTCCAACAAGAAGTCGCTGACCGGTGACTACCTGTCCCGGCGGCGGCAGATCCCGGTGCCGGAGCTGCGCCGCGTCCCTGACCGCAAGCGCCAGCTGACCGTGGTCGGCGCGCGCGAGCACAACCTGCGCAAGATCGACGTGTCGTTCCCGCTGGGCTGCCTGACCGCGGTCGCCGGTGTGTCCGGATCGGGCAAGTCCACGCTGGTCAACGACATCCTCGCCTCCGTGCTGGCGAACAAGCTCAACGGCGCGCGCCAGGTGCCCGGCCGGCACACCCGGGTCAAGGGCCTGGAGCACGTGGACAAGCTGGTGCAGGTCGACCAGTCGCCGATCGGCCGCACCCCGCGGTCCAACCCGGCCACCTACACCGGTGTGTTCGACCACATCCGCAAGCTGTTCGCGGCGACCACCGAGGCGAAGGTGCGCGGCTACCAGCCGGGCCGGTTCTCCTTCAACATCAAGGGCGGTCGCTGCGAGTCCTGCGCGGGCGACGGCACGTTGAAGATCGAGATGAACTTCCTGCCCGACGTCTACGTCCCGTGCGAGGTGTGCAAGGGCGCCCGGTACAACCGGGAGACCCTGGAGGTGCACTACAAGGGCAAGACGATCTCCGAGGTCCTCGACATGCCGATCGAGGAGGCCGCGGAGTTCTTCGAACCGATCACCGCCATCCACCGCCACCTCAAGACGCTGGTGGACGTCGGTCTGGGCTACGTGCGGCTGGGCCAGCCCGCCCCGACGCTGTCCGGTGGTGAGGCGCAGCGCGTGAAGTTGGCCAGCGAGCTGCAGAAGCGCTCCACCGGTAAGACGGTCTACATCCTCGACGAGCCGACCACCGGCTTGCACTTCGAGGACATCCGCAAGCTGCTCGGCGTGATCAACGGCCTGGTGGACAAGGGCAACACGGTGATCGTGATCGAGCACAACCTCGACGTGATCAAGACCGCGGACTGGGTGCTCGACATGGGGCCGGAAGGCGGCTCCGGCGGCGGCACCCTCGTGGCCGAGGGCACGCCGGAAGACCTCGTCGAGGTGGACGAGAGCCACACCGGCCACTTCCTCGCTCCGGTGCTGGCCGAATGCTGAAAGCACTGGTCTGAGGCGTAAAAGCGAGACGGGGCCTGCGTTCGCAGCAGGCCCCGTTTTGTAACCATTGCGCCACGGCACCGGCCGATCGAACCCTGAGTCGGACAGACTGTGCCGACCGAACAAAGCGGTGATCTTTGGCGGGCGCATACACCAGATGCGTGCGGGAACGCTGATGCTCCGCAACAACCCTGCGGAAAGGTTCTACGTGGAAGCGCTCAACGACGCGATCGTCGCGCTGAACGACACGTTCTGGCTGTACCTGATCATCCCGGTGCTGGCCGTGCTCAGCTTGTACTTCACGGTCCGCTCCGGCGCGGTGCAGATCCGGATGATCCCGGAGATGGTCCGCGCGATGGTCGGCAAGGCCGAGACCGCGGAGGACGGCAAGAAAGCGATCTCGTCGTTCCAGGCGTTCGCGATCTCCGCGGCCGCCCGGATCGGCACCGGCAACATCGCCGGTGTGGCCACCGCCATCGCGCTGGGCGGGCCTGGCGCGGTGTTCTGGATGTGGATGATGGGTCTCGTCGTCGGTGCGGCGAGCTTCGTGGAGTCCACCCTGGCCCAGCTGTACAAGGTGCGCGACAAGGCCGGTTTCCGCGGCGGTCCGGCCTACTACATGCTGCACGGCCTGCGCTCCCGCTGGATGGGCGTGCTCTTCGCGGTGGTCATCACGATCACCTTCGGCTTCGTGTTCAACGCGGTGCAGAGCAACACCATCGTCGGCGCGGTCATGACCTCGGTGGAGGCGACCGGCGCGACCGGGATGGACTGGTTGCAGCCGGTGCTCGGCCTGGCCCTGGTGGTGCTGACCGCCGCTGTCATCTTCGGCGGTGTGCGCCGCATCGCGCACGTCGCGCAGCTGCTGGTGCCGTTCATGGCCGGGCTGTACATGATCCTCGGCCTGGTCATCGTGGTGCTCAACATCGACGCGCTGCCCAGCGTGTTCGGCCAGATCTTCGCCAACGCCTTCGGTTTCCAGGAGATCGCCGCCGGTGGTCTGGGCACTGCGATCGTGCAGGGCGTGCGACGCGGCATGTTCTCCAACGAGGCCGGTCTGGGTTCGGCCCCGAACGCCGGTGCCACCGCTTCGGTGAGCCACCCGGTCAAGCAGGGCCTGGTGCAGACCCTCGGCGTCTACGTCGACACCCTGCTGGTGTGTTCCACCACGGCGTTCATCGTGCTGCTGTCCAACCCGACCTACGGTGAGAACCGCGGCCCGACGATGACTCAGGAAGCTCTGCAGTTCAACTTGGGCAACTGGTCGCTGCACCTGCTGACGCTGATCATCCTGCTGGTGGCGTTCACCTCGGTGCTGGGCAACTACTTCTACGGCGAGTCCAACGTCGGCTTCCTGACCCAGAACCGCGCGGTGCTGACCGGCTACCGCTGGATCGTGCTGGCGGTGACCTTCCTGGGCGCGATCGGGTCCTCGGACCTGGTGTGGAACTTGGCCGACACCACGATGGGCATCATGGCGCTGGTGAACCTGGCGGCGATCGCCCCGCTGAGCGCGATCGCGTTCAAGCTCCTCCGCGACTACAACGAGCAGCGCAAGCAGGGCCTGGACCCGGTCTTCACCCGGGACCGCCTGCCGGAGCTGACCGGCGTCGAGTGCTGGGAGCCGAAGGCGACCGAGCCGGAGAAGACCTCGGCCAGCTGAGGGGTTTTCCCGCACATCTGAGCTGCGGACGGGACGCCCACCAGGGGCGCCCGTCCGCAGCGGCGTTTCCAGGCGCTGGTGGTGCGCGTCAGGTTGCGGCCATCGTGCCGGGTCCGGCCCGGCAACCGGTGGACGGTCACGGCTCGCAGATGCCGTTCCCACAGGTCCAGACCGGTCGGGGATCGGTTTTTCCGTCCGTGCGCATGATCGAGATCTGTTTCTGAGCCGGTACCTGCCCGGTGCCTTCTGCGTAGTTGAGGTCGCCGGTGATGCCGAAGAGCAGTTTGTCGGGCGCCTTGATCTCGGCGATGCCGCGCCACACAGACGGGCCGTCCAACGGGACTCCTCTTTCCTCCTCCGGCGGGAGGCTGGCGCCCACGACATTGATCAGCGCTCGTTGCAGGACGTTGAACGCGTCGTATGCCAGCGATGCGCGTCCTTCCAGCTCAACTCCCGCGTCTTCGGTGGTCTTCCCGTAGAACGAGGTGTACTCCAAGTTTCCGGTCACGCTCTCCTTCAGCTCGCCCCGGAGCATGAACTTGGTGATGTCGTCGCCCGCCATCACGTGCGGAAGGGTGGCGCGCTCGCGCTTGCAGGCGTTCCGCACTATTTCGAGGAAGTTGCGGAGTTCGTCGGCCCGTCCGGTGAAGAAGACCACTTCCTGCTCGCCGCAGTTGATCCGGGCCTCTTGGGAGAACCGGATCCTCGCGGCCGCCCCCGGGCGGTACGCCTCCGTCAGGTCTTCGGCCAGGTTGGAGCTGTAGAGGTCGTCGGTTGAACCCGAGTAGTAGACCGTGAGGTTCTTGTTCTGGTGGAACCTGTCGAGGTAGCTCTTGATGAACTGCGCCTGCTGCTCGTTGTCCGGCCCGACCTGGTGGTAGAGCTTGCTGGTCTCCTGGAACTTGTCCGCCGACGTCGTCGTGCCCGCCATCGGCAGTCCGGCGGCACCTAGCTTCTTGATCGCCTCCCTGGTGCCGGTCCAGCTGCCGCCGAGCCCGACGACGCCGATCACCGGGGAGTCCGAGTTCTTCTTGCGCTCCGCGAACTTGATGATCTGTTCCGCGACTGCGCTGCCGTGCTTCATGCGGTCTCCGCCGTTGGCGAACTCGATGCGGATCAGCGGTCCGCCGCTCATCGCGGAGTTGCGCTGCGCCATGGCCAGGCCCCTGAGCTCTTCGCGGACTCCGTTGAGCGTCGAGGAGTACAGCTTCGGAGCCGACAGCGTGCTGAAGTAGACGATCGTCGCGGACGGACGCGTGTCCTTGCCGCGTTCGAAGTCGATCTCGTTGTTCTGCCTCTTGATCTGATCTTGGGCGTTGATGAAGTCGGCCAGGAAATCGTTCTCGGTTTTGTTGTCACCGTCAGGCGGCAGTTGCTTGGTGAACTCGAAAGTGCCGTCGGAAAGCCCGACGCACTCGTCACCCTCCGCCCACAGCTTCAGGCCGTTCCAAGGAAGCAGTTGTCCGCACGGGCCGACGTACTGCTTGACGTAGGCGCCGGTGCCGACGAGCAGCAGTGCCACCAGCGCGATCGCCGGGACGCGGCGCACCAGCCGAGAGCGCTTGAGCGGTAGGTCCGCCTGGCCCAGCGACAGCGTGGATTCGTCGTCAGTGCTGCCAGGTTCGTCGGCGACCTGCACCGGGACGTACCAGGCGGTGGAGGAGCGGCGGCGGCGCGCGTTCTGCAGCTTCTCCGGCCACTGCTCGAGGGTCACCGATTCGCTCGACGATTCCTCCGGCAGGGCAGCCGCTCCCGCACCGATGACCAGCAGCGGGTCCCGCGAGCCGGTCTCGTTGCGGACGTCGTTGATCAGGCGCACCAGCAGCTTGCCGGTGCTCTCGTCGCGCAGGTTGCGCAGCAGCAGGACCGGATAGCAGTCCTTCGGCACCCACTTCCAGCGCCACAGCCGCCGTTTGTAGGAATCGGTGAGGTCGGCCAGGAACGCGTGCACCAGCAGTTTTCGGACCTGCTCGGCGTTCTCGAAGCGGGAGGGCGTGGCGATCAGGCGCTGCGCGAAACTGGGGAAGTCGGCCGATTCACCGGGGGACAGATAGGGCTGTCGCATGAACCAGCGCGCGACGCGGCCCGCCCGCATCCACCACGCGTAGTAGACCGGGAAGAACATCAGCGACAGCAGGTGCAGGTACCAGGGCAGGTTCTGCGCGGCCAGCTCCCAGCCCTGCGACTCCAGCTGCTCTTCTTGCTGAGTGCGCCGCGGGCGACGACTGCTGAGGTACTCGCGCAGCAGGTGGCGAACGTCGGAGTGCGGTGCTCGGGCCAGGTTCGTCTGCGGCAGGTTCTTCTTGAGCAGCCAGCTCAGCAGCGCGTAGCGGCGGAAGCGCAGACGACCGATGCGCGGCCACGAGTCGGCGTCGCGCAGGCCCAGCGCCGCGCGGTCGAGCAGCTTGCGGATCTGGACGGACTTCTGCCGCTGGGTCTCGGCCGGGCCGGCGCCGACGTCGAGCACCACGTGCGGGACGACGGCGCCCAGGTGATCGGAGAGCTGGTCGACCAGCGCGCCCGGGTTCTTCTCGCGCAGCAGGTGGACGATCGGCTGGTCCGGGATCTTCTCCAGCCGCTTGCGCCTGATCCACCGCCAGCCGAGGCGCTGCGGCAGCTGAGCGACCGGAACCCCTTGTCCCGTGGTCGCTTCCGTCATGAGCACCCCCAGTGGTCAGCTGACCATCAGCAGTGACACTACAGATGAGGTGTGACGGGAGGCACTGGTTTCGCGGATCTGCCTGAAGGCACGTTCAGCGGAACATTCCGGCCGCCGACCAGCAACCGTGCTTGGTTCGTGACCTGAGGTCGTTACGTTTTGGCGCATGGGTCAAAACGAGTTCTCGGTGTTCAGCAGCGTGGTCGTGAATGCTCCTGCGGAGGCTGTTTTCGCGGTGCTGGCCGATCCGCGCAAGCATGCGGTCATCGACGGTTCTGGCACCGTGCAGGGGGAGATGAGCGGGCCGGAGCGGTTGGTGCTCGGGTCGAAGTTCGGGATGCGGATGCGCAAGGGCATCGGCTACCGGGTCACCAACACCGTCGTGGAGTACGAGGAGAACCGGTGGATCGCGTGGCGGAACATGATGCCCGGTCGCTGGCGGTACGAGCTGGAGCCGGCAGGCGAGTCGGCGACCAAGGTCACCGAGACCTACGACTACACGACGATGCTGCCGAAGCTGACCGCGCGGACTGGTCTGCCGAAGCAGAACCTCCGGTCCATCGAAGCCACCCTTCAGCGCCTCAAGTCCCACCTCGAGGAGAACCAGGACTGACCTTCGTCCGACATCAGCGGGGCATGCCGGGGACGCCGGGGCGGGTTTGCCAGGGGTGCGGGCCGCCGAGGGGGCGGTACTCGACGCCGCAGGCGTCCAGGCGGGGGAGGTGGTGGTCGACCAGTCTGCGATGGAAGTCGGTGAGATCGTGCTGCTGGCTCCAGGCCACTTCCGCAAAGGCCGAGAGTCGGGGGAAGGCCGCGTAGTCCAGGCGGCGCGGGGTGTCCAGGTGCTCGGTCCACACCTGCGCCTGGACGCCGAGCGCTCCGGGCAGCGGCTGGTAGCCGTAGACCTTCTCCAGCGTGGTCAGGAAGCCCACCGGGATCGGTTCGTCGGGGTGGTCGGCCTGGCGGTGGTCGAAGTAGAGGTGGTCCTCCGGGCACAGGACGACGTCGTGGCCGCGTTCGGTGGCGCGCACCGCCGCCTGCTCGTCGCGCCAGGCCGCGATGATCGTGCCGGTCGGCAGCGGGTCCACCGACTCCAGCAGTTCGTCCCAGCCGGAGGCGCGGCGGCCGCGCGCGTGGACGTGCTCGATGAGTTCGCGCAGGAAGGTGCCGTGCTCCGGGGTGATGCCGGGGACTTCGTCGCCGCCGAGGCAGATCACCGGAGACGGGAACACGTCCATCAGGTGGTCGAGGACCGCGCGGTAGAAGTCGGTGGTCGCCGGGTCGGTGTTGAGGATGTCGTTGCTGACGCCCCAGGAGTCCCAGACCTCGCGGCGCTGGCCGGTGCCCAGCTCCGGGTACGCGGCGATGGCGGCCTGGCTGTGGCCGGGCACGTCGATCTCCGGGACCACGGTGACGTGGTGGCGGGCCGCGTGGGCGACGATCTCGCGCAGGTCGTCGGAGGTGTAGAAACCGCCGTGCGGCTGGGAGTCGAACTCCGGTTGCGGGCCGCGGCCGACCATCGAGCGCTTGCGCCAGGCGCCGACCCGGGTCAGCTCCGGGTAGCGCGGCATCTCGAACCGCCAGCCCTGGTCGTCGGTCAGGTGCAGGTGCAGCACGTTGAGCTTGTGCACGGCCAGCAGCTCGACGAACCGCAGCACCTCCCGCTTGGGCAGGAAGTGGCGCGCCACGTCGAGGTGGCAGCCGCGCCAGGCGAACCGCGGCCGGTCCTCGACCTCCCCGCACGGCAGCACGAACCGCCCGTAGTGGATCAGCGCGGACCGGTACGCCGACGGATCCAGCAGCTGCCGCAGGGTTTGCGCTGCGTGGTGCGCGCCGGCCACGTCGTGCGCGACGACCTCGACGCCGTCCGGGCGGACCTGCGCGTGGTAGCCGCCCGGCACCGATTGGCGCCCGTCGACGCGGAATTCGATCGTCGGGCGCTCGGCGTCGGCGAACCGCAGTCCGGTGCCCGCCCCGACGTGGCGGCGGAACCAGTCGGCCGTGGTGGGTTCGCCGCCGACCGTGCTGTTCTGGTCCAGCTCCAGCACCCCGGCCGCCGGGCTGACCCGAACCGGGCGCGGCAGCAGCGAGTCCCAGCTCATCCCTTCACCGCCCCGGCCAGGCCGGACACCAGCTTTCGCTGCACCAGCACGAAGAAGATGAGCACCGGGATCGTCATCATCGTCGAACCGGCCATGATCGCACTCCAATCGTTGCCCTCGGGCTTGAAGAAGACCAGGATCGCCATCGGCAACGTCTGGTTCTCGGTGGCCGAGATGATGAACGTCTTGGCGAACAGGAAGTCGTTCCAGGCGTGGATGAACGACAGCACGCTGGTGGCCACCAAACCCGGTGCCACCAGCGGGAAGAGCACCTGCCAGACGAACCGGCCGCGGCTGGCGCCGTCGAGGGTGGCGGCCTCCTCCAGCTCGTCGGGGACCGCGGCGACGAACCCGCGCAGCATCCAGATCGCCAGCGGCAGGCTGAACGCGAGGTGCACCAGCACCAGCGAGCCCAGGTGGTTGAGGCCGAACGCCGGTGCCACGCCGCCGACTTCGCGCATCAGGAAGAACAGCGGGATGGTCAGCGCCTCCACCGGAACCATCTGGGCCACCAGGATCATCAGCAGCAGCACGGTGCGGCCGCGGAACCGGAATCGGGTCAGCGCGACCGCCGCCAGGAACGACATGAGCAGGGACAGCAGCACCACCGCCCCGGCCACCAGCAGGCTGTTCGCGAAGTAGCCGCCGAGACCGTCCACTGTGAACACTCGGCGGAATCCGCCCAGGGTGGGGGCGAACGTCCACGGCCGCGGATCGGCGGACAGCAGCTCGCCTTCCGGCTTGAACGCCGAGAGCACCATCCAGTACAGCGGGAACGCCACTGCGACGGCGATCAGCACCGCCACCGCGTCGGCGATCCGGCGCGGCATCCGCTTTCGCGACGAAGTCATGCGATCGCCCCGTCCTTGCGCTGCGCCCGAAGGTAGGCCAGCGTGATCAGCATGAGCAGCACGGTCATCACCACGCCGATGGCCGAGCCGAGCCCGTAGTTCGAACCGGCGAACGCCTCCTGGTAGACGTAGACGTTGAGCACCATGTTCTGCCCGGCCACGCCGCCGCCGTTGGTCATCACGTAGATCTGGGTGAAGATCTTGAAGTCCCAGATGATCGACTGGATGGTGGCGATCACCAGCACCGGTTTGAGCATCGGCAGCAGCACGCTGCGCGCGGTCCGCCACGTCGACGCGCCGTCCAGCGCCGCGGCCTCCACCACCTCGCCGGGAATTCCGCTGAGTCCGGCGTAGATGGTGACCAGCACGAACGGGAACGAGCACCAGATCACCTCAGCGGCCACCAGACCGAAGGTCACGAACCTGTCGTAGGTCCAGGAGAAACCGGCCGCGCCGTCGACGCCGATCCCGGTGAGCACCTCGTTGACCAGCCCGAAGTCCTGGTCGAACAGGAACAGCCACACCGTCGAACCGGCCATCGCCGGGGTGGCCCATGCCCCGATCGCGGCCAGGAACAGCAGCAGTCGCGGCAGCGGGCTGATCCTGGTGGCCAGCACCGCCAGCGCGATGCCGACGGCCAGGCTGCCCACCACGCACACCGCGGCGAACAGACAGGTCTGGGCCAGGATCGCCCAGAACTTCGCATCGCCCAGCAGCGTCAGGTAGTTGCCAGCGCCGAGGAACTCCAGTGCGGCACCGCCGGAGGCCTGCGCCTGCCCGTACTCGTAGAGGGAGATCTGCACCAGCTGGTAGAGCGGGTAGCCCATCATCACGGCCAGCAGCAGCCCGGCCGGTGCGAGGTAGAGCAGTGCGGCCATCAGCGGCCTTCGAAGACGACGTTCATCTGCTCGGCCGCGCCGGAGGTGGCCTCCTCGACGCTGGTGCCGGTGATGACCTGCTGCACCATCGTCGGCAGCACGCCCTGCGCATCGATCTTCGACCAGCCGTCGGTGGTGGGCACGAACCGGGTTCCGGCTTGCAGGGTCTGCACGAACGGCGCCACGGCGGGATCGTTGGCGGCGATTTCCTGCTGCACGTCGGTGAAGGTGGGCAGGTTGCCCATCGCCTCGTACATCTTGCGCTGGTACTCCTTGCCCGCCAGCAGCTGCACGAACTCCTTGGCCAGCGTCGCGCGCTTGGAGGACTTCAGCACGCCGAGCATGTTTCCGCCGGCGAAGGCCGGGGCGATCGATCCGTCGGTCTTGCCGGGCAGCGGGACCACGGCGTACTTGCCACCGGCTACACCGGCTTCCACCGCGGCGCGGTTGAAGTCGCCGCCGATGGTCATCGCGGCTTTGCCGGAGGCGAACGCCTGCACGGCCTGGCTGCCGGTCATGTCCGCGCACTGCTCGCGCGGGCACGCACCGCCGCTGATCAGCGACGAGTAGGTCGCCACGCCCTCGCGGGCGGCAGGCTGATCCAAAGTGGACACCCAGTTGTCGTCGTCTGGGCGGGCGATGTCGCCGCCCGCGGCCCAGATGAACGGCATCAGCGCGTAGTGGTACTTGCCGCCGACGGAGATGCCGTAGAGGTCGGGGCGGGCTCCGCGGATCCGCTGCGCGGTGTCGACCAGTTCTGCGCTGGTGCGTGGCGGTTTCAGGCCGAGCTCGTCGAAGACGTCGGTGCGGTAGTACAGCGCCCGGATGCCGGTAAACCAGGGCACGCCGTAGACCTTGCCGTCGACCTTCGCGGTCTCCAGCACCGAATCGTTGAGGTCGGCGGCCGCTGGCCACTGGCCGAGCGGGTCGGTCAGATCGGCGAGGCCGCCTGCGGCGACGTAACCAGCCACGTCGGTGTTGCCGTACTCGGCGACGTCCGGGGCGCTGGCCGGGTCGTTGAACGCGCCGGTGAACCTTTCCGAGCGGGTGTCCACGGGGATGTACTGCACGTCGACCTCGACGCCTTGGTGCTCGGCCTCGAAGCGGGCCACCGCTTCGTCCACAGTGGCCTGCTTGGGGCCGCGGGTGGCCTCGTCGAACAGCCAAACCCGCAGAGTGCCGGTGCTTTCGTCCTCAGCGGGTCCGTCCTGCTGCACCTGCGGCGGTCCGCAGGCGGCGAGCAACGCACCGATGGCGGTGACGGTGATGGCTTTCCAGGCGCGCATGGCAGTCTCCGTTGCACTGTCCGCAATTCCTGTTTTGCGCCGAGCAATCGGATGCTATGGATCACAACCGGGAAAAACAAGGTCTGAACCAATTTTCGCGGTTGGATCGAGGTGCGGCGGGAAAAGTGTTGAATTCACAGATGTTTTCGTCTTGTCGATCCCTGCGAAAGTGCCGGTCCTCCCTGGGAAGATGAGCGGTTCGCCGTCCGCGATTCGTCCGAACCAAGGGAGAGTGCATGATCGCCGGGGTGCTCACCGCCGTCCTCGCGGCAACGCTGGTGCAACCGCTGCAGCCCAGTCCAGCTCCAGCCGAAGAACCAGATCTGGCCGCGACGTGGACCGCGCCGCTGCACACCGAAGGGCGCTACATCGTCGATGCCAACGGTTCTCGCTTCAAGCTGAAATCCGGGAACTGGCATGGCGCCAGCGGCACCTACGACGGCAGCGGCGACGTCGACGATCCAGCCAACCACCATGCGGGCGAGAACAGCAGCGGCATCCCGCTGGGCCTGGACCGGGCGCCGATGGACGAAATCCTCGACAGCTTCACCGGGCTCGGGCTCAACAGCATCCGGCTGCCGTTCGCCAACGACATGATCCGCGACGAGTCGATCGTGCCGGACCAGGCGGTCGCGGCGAACCCGGAGCTGCGTGGCAAGACCCGCCTGCAGATCTACGACACGGCGGTTTCCGCGCTCACCGACCGCGGATTCGCGGTGATCCTGAACAACCACACCAACACCACCCGCTGGTGCTGCGGGATCGACGGCAACGAGCGCTGGAACAGCAGCCAGAGCGACCAGCAGTGGGAGGACGACTGGGCGTTCATGGCCGGTCGCTACCGGGACAACCCGCGCGTGGTCGGCGCCGACCTCTACAACGAGGTGCGGCGCGATGTGTTCGACGACCCGAACTGGGGGCTGGCCGATGCGCACGACTGGTTCGCCGCCTCGCAACGTGCGGGGGACCGGATCCTCAACGAGGCCAACCCGAATCTGCTGATCATCATCGAAGGAATCAACTGGGTCGGCATCCCGGTGGACGGTTTCCCGCACAGTCGGCCGACGCTGGAACCGGTCCGGACGCTGTCGCACACGTTGGCAAAACCGGGAAAACTGGTGTACTCGGCGCACTTCTACGGCTACACCGGCCCGAACCACACCGGCGCGACGGGCATGGGGGAGACAAGCGACCCGCGCTACCAGGACCTGTCCCGCGATGAGCTGTACGACGTGCTGCAGCGCCAGGCGTTCTTCGTGACCGAGGACGGCCAGCCCTACACCGCCCCGCTGTGGATCAGCGAGTTCGGCGTGGGCGGCCGTGACGAGCAGGACCCGAAGGTCCGGGCGTGGTTCGAGAACTTCGTCGACTTCCTCGTCGCCAACGACACCGACTTCGCCTACTGGCCCCTGGTCGGCTGGCACGAGAACCGCGAGGGCAACGGCTGGGCCCTGACCCACTGGGACAGCACCGGCAACCGCATGTTCCTCGACGACGGCGACGACTGGCGAGCCAGCGCATGGCACCGCTTGGTGAACGCTTCCCGTGCGGCCGACGATCAGCCGTGGAAGGTCACGGCTGCGACCGATGGGCACTCGTAGACGTCCTGAGTGGGGGAGAGCCCGCCGGAGCTCGCGTCGCGGGCGAGGCGGGTGATCGCGCCGGAGCGCTGGTTGGCCACGTAGAGGGACGTCTGTTCCGGGTCGAGGGCGAAATGGCGGGGCCAGTCGCCGCCGGCCGGTGTGGTGCCCCGGAACTCTAGGCCCTCGCCGATGATCGCGAAGGTGGCGATGTTGTTGTCACCGCGGTTGGAGGCGTAGGCGAACTTGGCGTCGCGGGTGATCGCGATCTCCGCCGGGAAGTTCTCGCCGCTCGCGTCGGGTTCGCGGGTGCCGATGACCTGGCCTGGGGTGAACTGCCCGGTGTCCAGATCCCAGTCCAGCACGGTGATTTCGGACTTCAGCTCCGCTAGCAGGTAAGCGCGGTCGTAGTTGAACGCCAGGTGGCGCGGTCCGGTCCCGGCGGGCAGTTCGAGGTGCTGGTGCTGAGTGAGCTTGCCGGTGGCCGCGTCGAAGGCGTAGACGAAGACGGCGTCCGCGCCGAGGTCCACCGCGACCACCCACTGCTTGCTGGGATCGACGAGCACCTGGTGGGCGTGCGGTTCGGCGCCGGGGTGCTTGACCAGGTCGGTGGATTCGCCGATGGTGCCGTCGGCGTTGCGGCGGTGCACGGCGACCGTGCCGTCGGTGTAGTTGGCGGTGAAGATGAACTCGCCGCTGGGGTGCACGGTCAGGTGTGTGGGACCCGCGCCGCCGGTGGGCTGGCTGCCCAGGACCACCGGGTGGTGCCCGGAGAGGTCCACGGCGATGATCGTGCCCTCCGGTACCTCGTTGGTCACGTAGAGGTACTTGTGGTCCGGCGACCAGGCGAAGAACGAAGCGTCGGGAACCCCGTCGACCACACCGGACGGTTCGAGCACGCCCGCGTCGTTGCGGATCGCCACCTCCAGGCCGCGGCCGGCCGGGGAGGCCGAGGTGTAGCTGCCGATGAGCGTCATCAGCCCGGCAGCGTGGTGCATCGCCGGATCGGCCTGGGGTGCGGCCGACGAAGTGGTCGCGCACGCGGTGCTGGTGGCGACCACCCCGGCCGCGCCTGCGAGGCCGAGAGCGCCTGCGGCGGTGAGGAACCGGCGACGCGGCATTGCGTTGTCCCGCACGATGCTCTCCCTGCTCGGTGGATGATCGCGGGACAGTCTGCCGCATTCGAACCCAGTGGACTAGACCACAAAGACTTAAGTTTTCCTCAAGTCCGACCGGGCGGTGGACTTCCCAAATTTCCCTAAATTTGGGAAGTCCACCGCAGGTGCTACGGCAGCGGTGCGGCGCGTTTCGCGGGTTCGACGGGTGGTGCGACGCCGACACCGGGGCTGCCGCCGCAGGGGCCGGACATGCTCCAGTCGGGGTCGACGTCACCGCACGCGCCGGCCGACTTCTGCGCCTGCACCATCTCGGCGACGTCGGCGAGGAGCCGCTTGGCGTCGTAGACGACGCCGTTGCGGATCGTCCACTGCACTCCGCCGACGCGGGCGATGTCACCGGTGTCCTGGTTCAGCCGCGGAGTTCCCGTGCCGTAGAGGGTTTTCAGGTCCTCCAGCGGGTTCTCCCCGAGGATGGCCAGGTCGGCGATGGAGCCCTCCGTCACCGAGCCGTACTCCGGCGGCTGACCGGTGGGTTCGGCGATGGTCCGCGCGGCCGCAGAGCTCATCGCCTCGATCGCTTCCAGCGACGTCAGACCCGCTTCGCGCAACATCTCGAGCTCGTTGATATTCGCGAAGCCGTACAGGTTGTAGATGAACCCGGGGTCGGTGCCGCCCGCGATGCGTCCGCCCATCTCTTTGTAGTCGTGGATGAGCTGCATGTACTGCACGTAGAAGCGCTTCCAGCTCGCTTCGTCCTCGGAAGTCCAGGAGTAGTAGAACGAGCCGTGCGCCTCCGGGCTGGGTTCCCAGAAGTTCCACAGCGTCGGCAGCGCGAACCGCGGATGCCACTCCAGGCCGCGCGCCCGCAGCAGATCGCGCCCGGCGAGGTAGACGCCGAGGGTGGGTCCGAACGTCACGCCGTTGTCCAGCTGCTGCGAGAGGTACGAACGCCACTGCGCGGAGCCGGGCGGGAAGGTGTAGTTGATGACCTCGGCGACCGCCCGCCACCGCGACGCTTCGTTGGAGTAGTCGTAGTCCGGCGGTTTCGGGTGCTCGCGACCCTCTTTGAGCAGCGCCTCGAAGTGGCCGTAGAAGTGGGTGACCGTGCCCAGTCCGAGCCGACCGGTCTCCAGCGCGTTGAGCTGCGGGTAGATCGGCGGGGAGTGGTGCATGGTGGTGCCCAGCCCGGACTGCCGGGCGGCCTCGATCGCGGCCTCGATCTCCGGGCGGCCGTAGGGCCCTTCGCCGAAGAACTTGATGCCGTCCACGCCGTTCCGGGCCGCCCACGTCACCCACCGGCGGGCCTTCCCCGGGTTGTCGACCGGGCCGTCCTCCCAACCGCTGCCCGGGGTCTGGTAGTTGACGATGCGCGGCGCCACGATCTCGTTGCGCTCGCTGCGCTCCTTGTCCGAGACCGCGTCGGGGTTCTTGGCCAGCGAGACGCCGCGGACCGTCGTGACCCCGTGTCCCAGCCACAGCTTGTAGGCGTAGGTCCGCGGGGTGCTTCCGGTCCCGGTGTGGGTGTGCTCGTCGACCAGGCCCGGCATCATCCACATGCCGGTCGCGTCGATCTCGTGCTCGGCGTCGTGCGGGGGTCGATCGGCCGGCAGTGCGCGGGACGGCTGACCTGCGGGGATGATCTGATCGATGCGGTTGCCGCGGACCACCACGTCGACCGGTCCGCGCACCTCGCCGTTCGCGCCGACGATCAGGTTGACCCCGCGAATCACCAGCTTCCGGAACGGGCCGTCTCCTTCGCCCGGGCCGCGCGGTGGAGTCGGGGAATCGGCGGGAACCACGGTGCCGGCGTGGCCCAGGGCCGGTGCGACCCCGATCAGCCCCGCGGCGGCACCAGCGGACAGAAGCAACGACCGTCTGCTCAGATCCATTCGGACCCTCCTCGCTTCGGAGTCGGATACCGGCGAACATTACGGGCGTTTCCGACGCAGCGGCAAGGGTTTTCCAGCTGCGCCTGCGAGTGCTCCCCGGCGTGCAGCAGCGGTGCGACGATGCCTCCGGTGGTCACGATCGCCACCGTCGCCGAGCCCTGCGCGATGCGCAGACCCGAGCTGATCACGTACGCCGAGACCAGCAGTGGCAACCCGGTGGACTGCAGCGATCCGGCCAGCGCCTCACCGACCCCGGTTTCGGCCAGCACCTTGCCGAAGAACCCGCCCGCGCCGACCACCAGCAGGATCATGCCCAGCGGCGCAGCGAAGTCCCGGTCAGCTTGGCCGGTTTTCTGGGCTTGGTGCGTGATCTTTCGTCGAGCAGCTGCAGGTCCGAATGCGCGTGCATGTCGATGAAACCGGGGGAGAGCACCAGCCCGTCGGCGTCGAGTCCATTGTGGAGCCCTCCAGCGGTTTGGAGTTGTCAGCTGCTCCAGGACCGTGCGATCAGAAGAACGTGCGGACCAGGTCGATCACGTTGTCGCCGTCCACCACCGGGATCAGCGACCACTTGTCGAACACCGTGCAGGGGTGGGACAGTCCGAAGCCGACCCAGTCGCCGACCTGCGGGTCAGCGCCCGACAGCTCCAGGAAGGTGTGCTGGTCGGCCAGCTTCCGGACCCGGCAGGAGCCCTCCGGCAACTCGCGGACCTCGCCATCGGCACCGCGGATCACCTGCGGTTCCGGCAGACCCTGGTCGAAGGAAACATCCCGGCGACCCACGGTCAGCAGCGCAAGATCGGGCTCCGGACGCGACATGACCTGCGCCCAGATCCGCATCGCGGGCCGGAACGGGTTCTCCTGGCCGGCCAGCCGGTGCTCGCGGCTGAACGGCGAGCGGATCCGGTAGAAGCCATCGTCGTGCAGCAGGTAGCCACCGCTGCGGATCACCGGCAGAACGGGCAGCCCCTCCGGCCACCCCTTCGTCAGCGCCTCGGCGACCTGGTCGAAGTAAGCGCTGCCGCCCGCGGTGACGATCACCTGCTCGAGCCCGGCGAAGTGCCCGGCCTCGGACAGCTCCGCCACCAGCTCGCGCACGTGCTCCAGGTATCCGTCCACAGCGGACAGCGAGGTGTCGCTGATGTCGTGCGCGACCTCGCCCTCGTACCCCGCCACACCGACCAGCCGCAGCACCGGGCTGGCCAGCACGGCATCGGCGACCTCACGGGCCTCGGCCTTCGTGCGCGCACCAGTGCGCCCACCGGGCAGGCCCAGCTCGACCAGCACGTCCACCGGCCGGGAAGCACCGTGCGCCGCCAGCGCCTCGGACATGAGCTGCGCGCCGCGCACCGAGTCCACGTAGCAGCAGAACTCGAACTCGGCGTCGCGGTCGAGCTCGTCGGCCAGCCACGCCAGGCCGCTGGGGTCGACCAGCTCGTTGGCGAACAGGATCCGCTCGACGCCGAACGCGCGGTAAACGCGCAGCTGGCTGATGCTGGCCGCGGTGATGCCCCACGAACCGTTCATCAGCTGCTGCCCGAACAGTTGCGGCGCCATCGTGGTCTTGCCGTGCGGGGCGAGCTCCACCCCGTGCTCGGCGCACCAGTCGGCCATCGTCCGCAGGTTGTGCTGCAGGGCGGCGCAGTCGAGAGTCAGGAGCGGCCCGACGAAACCGCTCTCGAAGACGGTCGGGCTCGTGGCGAGGAATTCGCCCACCGTGGTGCCGAAGGCATCCGAAGGCATGCCCTTGAAGCGCCAGTCGATGCGCTCGTCGTGCAGGGCTTGGACCGCTTCGACGTTGATACCCCGTGCTGACACCAAGATCTCCTATTGCGTGAGATGCAACAATAGTTGCGCATAATGCTGGCTAGGTGTGTACCAGCGCGCCGCGCGACGCGTCAACGGATCGGAGAGCTCGGTGAGTCAGAGCCTGGAACGAGGACTCGCCGTGCTGACCGCGTTGGCCGCCGGGCCGCAAACCCTCGACCAGCTCGCCCAACGCCTCGGCGTGCACAAGTCCACCGCGATGCGCCTGCTGCGCACCCTCGAAGCCGGACGCTTCGTCCGCCGCGAGGACGTGCACCACTACCGCCTTGGCAGCACCCTATTCGGCCTCGCCCACCAAGCGCTGGAAGACCTCGACGTCCGCGACGCCGCCCGCCCGCACCTGCTGGAGCTGGGCGGCATCGGGGGTCACACCGTGCACCTGGCGACGCTGGAGGACGACCACGTCATCTACATCGACAAGGTCGACAGCAAGCACCCGGTGCGGATGTACTCGCGCATCGGCCGCCGTGCACCCGTGCACTGCACCGCAGTCGGAAAAGCCCTCGTCGCGGACTGGGCGCCGCAGCAACGCGAGCAGTTCGCCGAGCTGCTGACCTACCCGAAGCTGACCCCGAACACCATCGACTCCGCTGAACGGTTCCTGACCGAACTGGAGCGGGTGCGCGCGCTGGGCTACGCGGTCGACCGCAGCGAGCACGAGGACTTCATCCACTGCATCGCCGCGCCGGTCCGCAACCACCGCGGCGAGACCATCGCCGCGGTGTCGCTGTCGGTGCCGAAAGTACTGCTGGACTTCGACGGCCTGCTCGGGCTCGTCGACGACGTGCTGCGCGCAGCCGGCGGGATCTCGGCCGAGCTGGGCTGGCAGCCAACGGACAAGAGGAAGGAATCCTGATGGCCCGCACAGTGGTCAGCACCGACAACGCCCCGAGGCCGCCGGCGAACATCCCGCTGTCGCAGGGCGTCCGCAAGGGCAACATCCTGCAGGTCTCCGGGCAGACCGCGGTCGACCCCGCCACCGGCAAGGTCGTCGAAGGCGGCGTTCCCGAGCAGACCGAGCAGTGCCTGCGCAACGTCATCGCGATCCTGGAAGCCGAAGGCGGCTCCCTCGAAGACGTCATGATGCTGCGCGTGTACCTGACGGACACCTCGCAGTTCGCGGAGATGAACGAGACCTACGCGCGCGTGGTCGGCGAGCCCTTCCCAGCCCGCACCACGGTCTACGTGGGCCTGCCCGCCGGCCTCCTCGTCGAGATCGACGCCCTGGCCGTCCTGGACTGAGCTGGTCCCTGAAGGGCACCTCCCGCCGCCCGGCGCGAGGTGTCCTTCGCGCGTTCGGGTGGTCTTGGTCGCGACGGCCGGGACCGACCCGAATTGATCAAGACCAAACCGCCCGTCCAGTGACACAAGCACCGCGGATTCGCGTTCCCGGCCCCGCGCGAAGCGATCTCGGCTTCTACCGTGCACGCATGTCGCCGCGATCGTTGCTGTCCTGGAACGTTCTGGTGCCGGTGCTGGCCATCATCACGCTGGCCATATCCCTGCCCCAGAAGGGGCTGGGGCTGGGCATGATCCTCGTCATTGCCGTGCTGCTGACCGGTGCGGTGCTGGCCGCGGCTGCCGGAACTTCTGTTCGCCAGGCGAGGCGGCGGGGAACAGGTGCGCAGCCGCGCGCGGGCGCGGCTGCGCGGGTGGATCAGTAGACCGGGCCGGTGTACTTCTCGCCGGGGCCCTGGCCCGGGGCGTCCGGGAACGCCGAGGCTTCGCGGAAGGCGCGCTGCAGGGTCTGCAGGCCGTCGCGGATCGGGCCCGCGTGGGCGCCCAGGTACTCCACCGACGCGGTGACCAGTCCGGCCAGGGCGGTGATCAGGCGGCGGGCCTCGTCCAGGTCGCGCTCTGGGGCGGCATCCGGGTCCTCGGCCGCCAGGCCGAGCTTCTCCGCTGCGGAGGACATCAACATGACCGCCGCGCGGCTGATCACCTCGACGCTGGGAACATCGACGAGGTCGCGGACGTTGTCCTGAATGTCCGCGTCGTGTGCTGGCTCACCAGTCAGGTCGGCACTGGTCAGGGGCGTTGGCTGCGGTTCGGTCACGCCTGCTACCCTGACACGCACGACCAGCCCCCGATTAGTCGGGGGCGGCAAAGTGGAGTCCCGCTCCCACCCGAGTAGCCGCCACAGGCTTCCGGGTCCGGTCCATCCGGTGGCCTTGTGCCGCTGGTGGTGCGAACGGTACGTGAGGTACCGGTTCGATCGGTTGGAGTCAGGATCCCGCGGTCCGCGCGAGCGGAGCGACGGGATCTTCGCATTCCGGGGTGAGCTCTACACGCCGCGGTGCACTAGAACAGCCATCGAACCGAGGAGGGCCCATCAGCTCCGAGACGCGCATCAACGACCGCATCCGGGTTCCGGAGGTCCGACTGGTCGGACCGAACGGCGAGCAGGTCGGAATCGTCCGCATCGAGGACGCGCTCCGACTGGCCCAGGAAGCGGATCTGGACCTTGTCGAGGTCGCCCCGCAGGCGCGCCCGCCGGTCTGCAAGCTCATGGACTACGGCAAGTTCAAGTACGAGAGCGCGCAGAAGGCCCGCGAGTCGCGTCGCAACCAGCAGCAGACCGTCATCAAGGAGCAGAAGCTCCGGCCGAAGATCGACCCGCACGACTACGAGACGAAGAAGGGCCACGTGTCCCGCTTCCTCGGTCAGGGCCACAAGGTCAAGGTGACGATCATGTTCCGCGGTCGTGAGCAATCGCGGCCCGAGCTGGGTTTCCGCCTGCTGCAGCGACTGGCCGATGACGTTTCCGACCTCGGGTTCATCGAGGCGAACCCGAAGCAGGACGGTCGGAACATGATCATGGTTCTTGCGCCGCACAAGACGAACAAGACCAAGCCCGTCAAGGCGAACGCCTGAGGTAGTCGCCAGGGCTCGTGATTGTGACGCCGGGCCGGGACGCAGTCCGCGCCCCCGCCCGGCATCAGTACGAAACGAGGACGAGAGCATGCCGAAGAACAAGACCCACAAGGGCACCTCGAAGCGCTTCAAGGTGACCGCTACGGGCAAGCTGCGGCGCGAGCAGGCCGGTCGTCGGCACATCCTGGAGAAGAAGTCCAGCCGTGTCACCCGCCGCCTGGAGGGCACCGAAGCGGTGTCCAAGCACGACACCCCGCGCATCAAGAAGCTGCTGGGTCTCTGACACTCGCTAGCTCCCCGAACCGGGGCAGCAGCGGTTCAGCACGACACCAGCCACCAGCACGGGCGGTCATCCCGCCCCCGATGAGATAACAGGACGGACCCCGTGGCACGCGTCAAGCGGGCAGTCAACGCCCAGAAGAAGCGCCGCACCATTCTTGAGTCGGCCCGCGGCTACCGCGGTCAGCGCTCCCGGCTGTACCGCAAGGCCAAGGAGCAGATGCTCCACTCGATGACCTACGCCTACCGCGACCGGCGCGCCCGCAAGGGTGACTTCCGGAAGCTGTGGATCACCCGCATCAACGCGGCGACCCGTCAGCACGGCCTGAGCTACAACAAGTTCGTGCAGGGTCTGAAGGCCGCCGAGGTCGAGGTCGACCGCAAGATCCTGGCCGAGCTCGCGGTGAACGACTCCACCGCGTTCGCGGCGCTGGTCGAGGTCGCCCGCAAGAACCTGCCGGAGAGTGCGGCCTGATCGCCGACGACACCTCTGCTGCACCGCGACCCGGGACGGCTCCGCTCACGGAGCGATCGTCCCGGGTCGCGGTCGCTCGCAAGCTCACCCGCCGCGCTGGCCGCGAGAAGGCCGGGGCCTTCCTCGCTGAAGGCGCTCAAGCGGTGGGGGAGGCTTTGACCGCGCACACCGCTGGATCGCTGCGGGTGCGCGAGCTGTTCGCCACCGAGCACGCTCGGCACGCCGAGTACCTCGACCGCGCCCGCGCCGCTGGTGTGCCGGCGCACCTGGTCACCGAGAAGGCCGCGGCATCGCTGTCGGAGACGGTCACCCCGCAGGGCCTGGTCGCGGTGTGCGATCTGCCCGCGGTCGAGCTCGACGCCGCGCTGGCCGAGCGCCCTGTGCTGGTCGCCGTGCTGGTCGGGATCTCCGACCCGGGTAACGCCGGAACCGTGGTGCGGGTCGCTGACGCGGCCGGTGCCGGGGCGGTGCTGTTCGCCGGGGACACCGTCGACGCATACAACGGCAAGGCCGTGCGCGCGTCCACCGGTAGCCTGTTCCACCTGCCGGTCGCCCGGAACCGCGACGTCAGCGCGGTGCTCACCGCCTGCCGCGAGGCCGGGCTCCGGCTTGTCGGCGCCGACGGCTACGCCGAAGGCGACCTGGACACCGCCGATCACGCCGGTGAACTGGCCGGACCCACCGCCTGGGTGTTCGGCAGCGAGGCCCACGGACTGCCCGATGAGGTGAAGTCGCAGCTGGACACCACGCTGCGCGTCCCGCTCTACGGCCGCGCCGAGAGCCTCAACCTCGCGACCGCCGCAGCGGTCTGCCTCTACACCTCGGCCCGTGCCCAGCATCGCGCCGGATGAGTGACAGTTTTAGGCAAAACCGACCCGGCATACCGGTCGCTGACAGCGCGCGGGTGCGGGCAGAATTGCGATCCAGCTGGTCACGGGGTGCGCTGGCGGAACTCGCCGGGAGCGGATCTCCGCGAAAACGGGTTGGGGCCGTCGCATAGACTCTAGGGGCTAGCTTGCGGTCGGAGTCCGCATGCCGACGAGCAGGTTCGTCAGCCCGGGAGGCTCGGGCGCTGATGCCTGTCGGATCAACGGGAGTCACGCACACACGATGTCTGGAGCCAACGACCAGTACGACCCGAAAGAGGTCGCCGCGCTGTCGCCGGAGACGCTGGACCGCGCGGTGGTCGAGGCCAGCAAGGCCTTCGCGGCGGCCGCGGATCTCGACGAACTGGCCGCCGTCAAGCCCGCGCACCTCGGTGACCGCTCGGCGCTGTTGACCGCGCGCCGCGAGATCGGCGCCCTGCCGCCCAAGGCGCGGTCGGACGCGGGCAAGCGCGTCAACCAGGCCCGCGAGGCGATCCAGAGCGCGTTCGACGACCGTCGCGCCGCTCTCGAAGCCGAGCGCGACCAGCGGGTGCTGCGCGAAGAGAGCGTCGACGTCACCCTGCCCTGGGACCGCGAGCCGGCTGGCGCGCGGCACCCGATCACCCAGCTCGCCGAGCAGATCGAGGACACCTTCCTGGCGATGGGCTGGGAGGTGGCCGAGGGCCACGAGCTGGAAACCGAGTGGTTCAACTTCGACGCGCTGAACTTCGGCAAGGACCACCCGGCGCGCACCATGCAGGACACGTTCTACGTGGCCCCGGAGAACTCCGGACTGGTGCTGCGCACGCACACCTCGCCGTCGCAGATCCGCGCGCTGCTGGACCGCGAGCTGCCGGTGTACGTGGTGTGCCCCGGCCGCACGTTCCGCACCGACGAGCTCGACGCCACCCACACCCCGGTGTTCTCGCAGGTCGAGGGCCTGGCGGTGGACAAGGGCCTGACCATGGCGCACCTGAAGGGCACGCTGGACGCCTTCGCCCGGTCGATGTTCGGCTCGGAGTCCAAGACCCGGCTGCGCCCGTCGTACTTCCCGTTCACCGAGCCCTCCGCCGAGATGGACATCTGGTTCCCGGAGAAGAAGGGCGGGGCCGGCTGGGTCGAGTGGGGCGGCTGCGGCATGGTCAACCCGAACGTGCTGCGCGCCTGCGGCGTGGACCCCGAGGTCTACACCGGTTTCGCCTTCGGCATGGGGCTGGAGCGGACCCTGATGTTCCGCAACGGCATCCCGGACATGCGCGACATGGTCGAGGGCGACGTCCGCTTCACCCAGCCGTTCGGTATCTGAGGGCCTGCCGATGGTTGATTTGCGTATGACACCCCCCGACATCACTCACCCGAACGAGAGAAGGGCCTGACCAAGTGCGGATTCCGGTTTCCTGGTTGGCCGAGCACCTTGAGCTGCCCGAGGAGACGACCGCGGAGACGCTGGCCGAAGCGTTCATCCGGATCGGGTTGGAGGTCGAGGAGGTCACGCACCTGACGCAGGTGCAGGGGCCGCTCGTGGTCGGCCGCGTCGCCGAGATCGAAGAGCTCACCGAGTTCAAGAAGCCCATCCGGTACTGCCAGGTCGAGGTCGGCGCGAACGAGGCCGGCGAGCAGCAGGTGCAGGGCATCGTCTGCGGTGCCCGCAACTTCCAGGAGGGCGACCTGGTCGTGGTCGCCCTGCCCGGCACGGTGCTGCCCGGCGACTTCGAGATCGCCTCGCGCAAGACCTACGGCAAGCTCAGCGAGGGCATGATCTGCTCGACCACCGAGCTGGGCATCGGCGAGGACGCCGACGGCATCCTGGTGCTGGCGCCCGGTTCGGCCGACCCGGGTGACGACGCGGTGTCGCTGGTCGGGTTGGACGACTCGATCATCGAGCTGGCGATCACCCCGGACCGCGGCTACTGCTTCTCGGTGCGCGGCCTGGCCCGCGAGCTGTCCAACGCGCTGGACGTGCCGTTCGGCGACCCGGGCACCCGCCCGGTCCCGGAGGACGACCGGCCGTCGCGCTCGGTGGAGCTGAGCGACCCGACCGCGTGCTCGCGGTTCGTGCTGCGCCGCGTGACGGGCGTCGACCCGACCGCGCCGAGCCCGTGGTGGATGCGCCGCCGCTTGATGCTGGCCGGGATCCGCTCGATCTCGCTGGCCGTGGACGTCACCAACTACGTGATGCTCGAGCTGGGGCAGCCGCTGCACGCGTGGGACACCAACAAGCTGTCCGGTGACCTGGTGGTCCGCCGCGCCGAGGCGGGCGAGAAGCTGACCACCTTGGACGGGCTGAGCCGGGAGCTGGACACGGATGACATCGTCATCGCCGACGACTCCGGCCCGGTGTCGCTGGCCGGTGTGATGGGCGGCGAGTCCACCGAGATCGGCCACGAGACGCACGACGTGCTGCTGGAGGGCGCGAACTGGGACCAGGCGAGCATCGCCCGGGCCATTCGCCGCCACAAGCTGCCCAGCGAGGCGGGCAAGCGGTTCGAGCGGCAGGTCGACCCGGCGGTCGCGCCGGTTGCCGTCGAGCTGGCCGCGCAGCTGCTGGTCCGCTACGGCGACGGCACCATCGCGCCGGGTCGCACCGACGTCGGTGCGCCGAAGCAGCCCGAGCCGGTGACCATGCCGCTGGCGCTGCCGGACAAGGTCGCCGGTGTGTCCTACGAGCGGGGTGTGACCGCCGAGCGGCTGCGCCAGATCGGCTGCCGCATCGAGGTCAGCACCTCCGACGAGGGCGTCGGCCTGGTCACCGCGACCCCGCCGACCTGGCGCCCGGACCTGACGCAGCCCTACGACCTGGTCGAGGAGGTGCTGCGGCTGGAGGGCTACCACACGATCCCGTCGGTGTTGCCCGCCGCGCCGCCCGGCCGCGGTCTCACCGGCGAGCAGCGCCGCGAGCGGGCGGTGTCCCGCGCGCTGGCTGGCGAGGGCTACGTCGAGGTGCTGCCGTTTCCGTTCACCAGCAAGGCGACGCTCGACGCGTTCGGCCTGGCCGAGGACGACGAGCGGCGCCGCACCATGTCGGTGCTCAACGCGCTGGAGAGCGAACGGTCGCTGCTGACCACGACGCTGCTGACCGGCCTGGCCGAGGTCATGCAGCGCAACGTCTCCCGCGGGCAGCGCGACCTGGCTCTGTTCCACATCGGACAGGTCGTGCAGCCCGCCGCGGACCAGCCGGCGGTGCCAGAGGTCGGCGTCGACCAGCGTCCGAGCGTCGAGCAGGTCGCCGCGCTGGAGGCCGCGCTGCCAGCGCAGCCGACGCACGTGGCCGTGATGCTGGGCGGTCACCGGGAGCAGGCCGGCTGGTGGGGCAAGGGCCGCGAGGCGAGCTGGGCGGACGCCGTCCAGGCCGCTCGCGTGGTCGCCTCGGCCGCCGGTGTGGAGCTCGAGGTCGGCGCCGGTGAGCTGGCGCCGTGGCACCCGGGCCGCTGCGCGCAGCTGAAGGTCGGCGAGACCGTGGTCGGCCACGCCGGTGAGCTGCACCCGAAGGTCGTCGAGGCGCTCGGCGTGCCGAAGCGGACCTGCGCGATGGAGCTCGACCTGGACGCGTTGCCGCTGGCGGACCGCCGTCCGGCGCCGGAGATCTCGGCCTACCCGCCGGTGCTGATGGACATCGCGCTGGTGGTGGACGCCCAGGTCGCGGCGACGAACCTGATCGACGCGGTCCGCGCGGGTGGCGGTGACCTGCTGGAGGACGTCCGCCTGTTCGACGTCTACGCGGGTGAGCAGCTGGGCGAGGGAAAGAAGTCCCTGGCCCTTGCCCTCCGCTTCCGGGCGCCGGACCGCACCCTCAAGCAGGAGGAAGCCACCGAGGCCCGCGACGCGGCGGTCAAGTCCGCTGCCGACCGCCTCGGCGCAACCCTGCGCGGCTGACACGAACGCCCCAGCGGCCCCGTTCCTCACCGGGACGGGGCCGTTGGCCTTTTCGGGGAGGTGCGGATTGGTAAAGCTGGATCGGTTGATCAACGTGCTCGGCGGGTTCGGGGCTCGGCTGGTCAGCGCACCGCGGAGCAGGTCCGCGGATCTTCGTTCCGTGGCGCTGCACGATCTGGCCGATGCCGGGGCCACCGGGGATGTGCTGCTGGCGGTAGGCGTCGACACCGACGACGCGGGGTTGATCAAGCAGACGTCGGCCGCGGTCGTGGTGTTCCGGGCCGCTTCTGTCGGGGACCAGGTGGTCGCGGCCGCTCGGGAGCGCGGTTTGGCCGTCGTGCTCGTGGACCCGGCTGTTTCGTGGGGCCAGTTGGCCGGGGTCGTGTACGGGCTGGTGCTCGAGGGACGCGAGACCGAGGCCGGGCGCGGGCCGACCGACCTGTTCGCGCTGGCCGACGCGCTCGCGGATTCGGTGGGTGGGCCGGTCACCATCGAGGACCACCGGTCCGGGGTGCTCGCGTACTCCCGGCGGCAGCTCACCGCCGACCGGGCGCGGCTGGCGACGATCCTGGGGCGGCAGGTCCCGGAGGAAATCCGGCGGACGCTGGCCGAGCGGGGCGTGTTCCGGCACCTGGAGACCTCGGACGAGCCGATCTTCGTGGCGCCGCTGGAACCGCAGGACTCGCACGGGCGCGTGGTCGTTGCGATCCGCGCGGGCCGGGAGCTGCTGGGGTCGATCTGGGTGGAGACCCAGCACCCGCTCACCGCCTCGCACGAGGCCGCGCTGACCAGTGGTGCTCGCACCGCCGCACTGCACCTGCTGCGCACGCGGGCCAGCGCGGACCTCGAGCGGCAGGTCGAGTCGGACCTGGTCATAGGCCTGTTGGAAGGGCACGAGGACGCTTCGGCGGTGCTGAGCCGACTCGGGCTGCGCGGCGAGCAGTTCCGGGTGGTGGCCGTGCAGGTGCACGGCGGTGCTGCGCCGGACGAAACCGCGTTGCTGGCTTTCGAGCGGTCGACGATTGGGTTCGGCTGGTCGCGCCCCGGGCGCAGCGCGTTGTTCGCCAACACCGTCTACACCGTGCTGCCCTACGACGATGCCGCGCGCGCCCGCGAGTGGGTGCGCGCGCTGGTACGGGAACTGCCGTCGGAGACCACGATCCTTGCCGGGGTCGGGGGAGCGGCCGGGCCGAACCAGCTCGTCGACAGCCGGCGGGAAGCCGACGAGAGCCTGGCCGTCCACGAGTCCCGGTCCGGTCAGGACGCCGTGGTCTACGACGAGGCGTGGCACGAGATCCTGCTGCGCCGCCTGCGGCACGCCGCCTCGACCGGCCGGTTGCCGGATCGCGGGCCGGTCGTGGACCTCCGGCGGCACGACCGGGAGCAGGGCACCCGTTACGTCGAGACGTTGCGGGCCTGGCTGGAGTGCCAGGGCGATCTCGGGGCGGCCGCGGCGCGGTTGGAGATCCACCCGAACACGGTCCGGTACCGGATGCGGAAGATGGCAGAGTTGACCCGGTTGGACCTGGACGATCCGGCCACTCGGCTGGCGATGATCATCGCCATCGCGGTCGGATAGTGGATTCCGGCCAATGGGCTCGCCGGGAATTGTTCGGATTGAACACTGGCCGCGCTTGGTAGCCGAGGCATGCTCCTCTGCAAGGTTCGCACCTAGGAGGGCAGCATGCGCGAGGACGGGATCGACGGGATTCCGCGACGGGCAGTGGTCGTCGGGGCCGGGGTGGTCGGGTTGTCCACCGCGTGGTTCCTGCAGGAGCACGGCGTCGAAGTGACCGTGCTCGACAAGCAGGACGTGGCGGCGGGTTCGTCCTGGGGCAACGCCGGATACCTCTCGCCGGCCTTCTCCATTCCGCTGCCGGAACCGGGAGTGCTGAAGTACGGGCTGCGCACGCTGTTCTCCCCGGACGCTCCGCTGCACGTGCCCGCGTCGATGGACACCAGCCTGTGGTCGTTCCTGACGCGTTTCGCCACGCACTGCACGCCGTGGGCGTGGAAGCGGTCGATGACCTCCTTCGTGCCGATGAACGCCGAATGCCTTGACGCCTTCGACGCGCTGACTGCGGGCGGGGTCGAGGCGAAGACCGAGTCGGCGCCGATGACCGCAGCGTTCGAAAACCCCGAGCAGGTCGCTGAGCTGCGCCACGAGTTCGACCAGATCCGGCAGTGCGGTCAGCAGATCGCCACCACCGAGCTGTCGGTGTCCGACTCCGGTGTGCCGCAACTGTCCGACCGCATCTCATCGGTGCTGCGCGTCGACGGGCAGCGCTACGTCGACCCCGGCGAGTTCACCCGAGCCCTCGCGCGGTCCTTCGTGGAGCGCGGCGGGACGCTGCGCACCGGGTTCACCGTGCGGGAGATGGTGCGCACCAGCGGACAGGTGATCGTCAAGTCCGACAAGGACGACCGGGTCTCCGCCGAGACGGTCGTGCTGGCCACCGGTGCCTGGATCAGCAAGCTCGCCAAGCCGCTGGGCGTGCGCACCCCGGTGCGCGCCGGTCGCGGCTACTCCTTCACCGTCCCGACCGAAGAGCCGGTCCCGGGCCCGATCTACCTGCCCGCCGCGCGAGTGGCGTGCACGCCGTACCAGGGTGCGCTGCGCGTCGCAGGCACCATGGAGTTCCGGCCGGTCGACGCCCCGCTGGACCAAGGCCGCATCGAGGCGATCGTGCGCTCGGCGCGTCCGCTGCTGAAGGGTGTGCGCTGGGAAGAGCGCCACGACGAGTGGGTGGGCGGACGTCCGGTCACGCCTGACGGGCTCGCGCTGATCGGTGCGACCAAGGTGCCCGGCACCTACATCGCGGGCGGGCACGGCATGTGGGGCCTGACCCTCGGCCCGCTCACCGGACGCCTGCTCGCCGAGCAGATCACCACCGGCAAGCGCCCGGCGCTGCTGCGGCCGTTCGACCCGTTGCGATGAACGAACTCACGACTGCGGAGCGCGAGGAACTCGACCGGCTCCGCCGGGAGAACCACCTGCTGCGAGTGGAGAAGGAGATGCTGTTGCGCATCGCCACCGAGTACGCGCTGGACCAGCGCGTCCCGGTGATCACGCACGACAACTGATCTGACGGGGGTGGTTTCGCGCGAAACCACCCCCGCAGTTCACGAGGTGACGGCGCACTGGCCGCGGTCCTCGACGGTCGGCCCGGCTGCCGTGGGCCGGACGTCGAAGTCGAAGATCGCCGTGGGCAGGTACAGCGTGCAGCAGGCGTTGGGGATGTCCACGATGCCGCTGATCCGGCCCTCCACCGGTGCCGAACCGAGGAGCAGGTACGCCTGCTCGCCGGTGTAACCCCACTTCTTGAGGTACTCGATGCCGTTCAGGCAGGCCCGGCGGTAGGCGATGGTGGCGTCCATGTAGTAGTTCGTGTCCGACTCGTGGTCCACCGAAACCCCGGAGAACGACAGGAATTCCGAGTACCGCGGCTCGACGTTGCCCGGCATGAACAGCGGGTTGGTGGTCACGCCGAACTTGGCCATGCCGCCCTTGATCAGGTCGACGTGCAGGTCGATGAACCCGCCCATCTCGATCGCACCGCAGAAGGTGATCTCGCCGTCGCCCTGGCTGAAGTGCAGGTCGCCCACGGACAGCTTGGCGCCCGGTACGAAGACTGGGAAGTAGATCCGCGATCCGCGGGAGAGGTTCTTGATGTCCTGGTTGCCGCCGTTCTCGCGGGCCGGCACGGTCCGCGCCCCCTCGGCGGCGATGCGGTCGGCCTCGGCACCGGTGGCCTGACCGGCCAGCGCGCCGTTGACCGTCGGGGGCAGCCCGAGCGGCGGCACCCGGTTCGGGTCGGTGTCGATCAGCGCCTGCTCGCGCCGGTTCCACCTGGCCAGCAGGTCCGCGGACGGCGCGGTGCCGATCAGGCCGGGGTGGGTGATGCCGGTGTAGCGGATGCCGGGCAGGTGGCGGGAGGTGGCCTGCTGGCCGTGGAAATCCCAGATCGCCTTGTAGGAGTCGGGGAACTGCTCGGTCAGGAAGCCGCCGCCGTTGTTCCTGGCGAACACCCCGGTGTAGCCCCAGCCCTGGCCCGCCGCGTTGCCGGTCTGCACCGGCACCGGCCCGAGGTCGAGGATGTCGACCACCAGCAGATCGCCCGGCTCGGCGCCCTCCACCCCGAAGGGGCCGGAGAGCATGTGCGTGACGTCGAGGTCGACGTCGCGGACGTCGTTGGCCGAGTCGTTGTTGCCGAGCTGCCCGTCGGTCCACTCCCGGCACTCGACCCGGAACTCCTCACCAGGTCGGACCACGGTGGCCACCGGCACGTCCGGGTGCCAGCGGTTGTGCCCGGGCACCTCCTGGTCCCGCATCGACTTCGACTGGTTAACGCTGAACACCACTTCTGGCATGGCAGAACCTCCTCGGAGCCGGAACAGGTCAGCGGCGGGAAGGCAAGCCCGGGACCTCGGTGACCACGTCCGGTTCCGAGCGGCTGCGCTCCTCGTGGTCGAGGGCGGCGTGGAGCTGCGCAGGCACGGTGGTCAGGTGTGGTGCCGAGAAGACTCGACGGGAACTGCGCTGGCAGTCCGGGCAGGCGTGCGAGTCCGCCGCCGTTCCGATCGCCTGGTGCGTGTCGAACCGACCGCACCGCGGGCACTCGTACTCGTAGGTCGCCATGCGGTCCCTCCCCCTGAGACCTCTGAAGGCGTGCTCGAGCCGCCCGAAGGCGGCCCAAAGTCGAGGGGAACCCGGGCCGGGAGGACTGTCAAGTGGACCTCGACCGCGCGGATCAGCGGTGCGGCGAGCAGTTCACGCCCGTTGACCGCAGGTGTTCGATGCGTCGAGGATCCCGCCCACGAAGGTGGACCACCTGTTGGTGGGGCTCACGATGCGCGTTCCCGGTGGCATCGGACTGCGCCGGGTTGTGGATCTTCTCCGGAATCGCCGCTGCAGCGGTGTGCGCCCTGGCACCATGATCCGGTGGTCGGACCCGGAGGTGCTCGGAGCCTGCAGGAGGTCCTGCGGCAGCGGCAAGGCGGCGAGTTCGTCGGTCGACGTCTGCAGCGCGATGCGTTCTCCGCGAACCTGGAGCTGCCGGCCACCACGCGCAAGTTCGTGTTCGGCCTGCACGGCCAGGCCGGCATCGGGAAGACGTTCCTGCTGCGCCAGCTGCGCGAGATCTCGCTGCAGCGGTCCGCGCTGGTCGCGGTCACCGAAGACAACGAGTCGAACCTGGTCCGTGTGCTGGCCGCGATCGCTCGCCAGCTGGCCGGCCAGGGCGGGGAGGCGCGGAACTTCGCGCAGCGCTTCGCCGAGTACGAGCGGCGCCACGACGACGTGCTGTCCGATCCGCAAGCGCCGTCCGAGGCCAGGGAGCTGGTGATGTCGACGGCGGTCAAGTTCGGGCTCGGCGTCGTGCGCGCCGCCGCGCCCGGCCTCGGGCCGGTTGCCGATGCCGTCCCACCGGAGAAGATCCAGGAGTGGGTGGAGCAGTGCCGCGGTTATCTGGCGAAGCGCTTCGGCAGCCAGGCCGATGTCCGGTTGCTGCTCTCGCCGGTCGAGGAACTCTCCCCGTACCTGGTCGATGACCTGCGGAAGATCGCCCGGCATCGGCAGCTGGTGGTGCTGTTCGACAACTACGAGCGCACCTCCGAGGTCGTCGAACCGTGGCTGTTGCGCATGCTCCAGGGGCACTACGGGGACCTCCCGCTCGGCTTGGTGATCGGCATCGCGGGGCAGCACCCGCTCGACCTCAACCGCTGGGGCGAGTACTCGTCGATCATGGTGTCCTGGCGGCTCGATCCGTTGACCACCGAGGAGTCCAGGACGCTGCTGGACCGGAAGGGCGTTCGCGACCCCGATCTGGTGGACGTGGTCCTCGAACTGTCGGGCGGCCTTCCGCTGCTGCTCGCCAGCCTGGCCGAGTCGGGCCACGACGACGCGTACGACCCGACCGGGATGGCGGTGGCGCGGTTCCTGAACTTCGTTCCGGAGCAGGAGAGCAGAGATGACGCGGTGCTCGCGGCACTGCCACGGGTGCTGGACGAGGACGTGCTCGCAGTGCTGCGGGAGCCTGGCAAGGCGGTGAGCCTGTTCCGGTGGCTGCGGGAGCGGCCGTTCGTCCACGAGAGCCAGGGACAGCTGCGGTACCACCAGGTCGTTCGGGAGAAGATGGTGCGCTACGAGCGGGGCCGCGCGCCGCGGCGCTTCCGCCAGTACCACCAGGCCCTCGCCGAGCACTTCCTCCAGCGCCGCCAAGAGCTCGGACTGCCCGGGGATTCCTGCTGGTACGACTGGGAATGGCGGACGCTGCTGGTGGAGGAGTTCTACCACCGGCTCTGCTCGTCGGCGCACCGGTGGTTGCCGGAGGCGTTGCACCACTGCGCCACGGCTTGCGGGATGGAGACCGGGGCCGAGTCGTCCATGCGCGCATGGCTCGACGTGATCGGCGCGGCCGCGCGGGATTGCGAGGTCGGTGCTGTCGTCGCGTGTGCTGGTGATCTGCAGCGGTTCGTGGTGCCCGGCGGCTCGATCGATCGCATCGGCCTGCAGCGCTACCTCGCGAAACGGCTGGAGCAAGCGAGTTTCGGACCGGAGATGGGCGCGCGGTCCAGCACCGCCGACCGGGGAGCCGCGATCTCCGGTGGAAGTGCTCGCAGTTCCGGTCAGAACAGAGGGGCGATCTATTCGGACGACGACTTCTTCGGCGCCGATGAGCAGAGGCCGGCACCGCCGGTGATCGGGGAATGAGCCCTCAGCGGGTGCGGGGGAGGTGGCGGGTGGCGAACTCGTCGGCGGTGATGCCCATCAGGACCAGGTACTGGGCTCCGCCGCAGAGGAATTCCGGGTCGTGGAGGTGGCCTTCTTCGCGGAAGCCGAGCCTGGTGTGCAGGGTGAGCGACGCGGTGTTGCTGCCGTAGATGCCGACCTCGCACTTGGTGAAGCGGCGGTGGCCGAACATGTAGGCGAGCAGGGTGTTGATCGCGTCGTCGGCGTAGCCGTGGCGGCGGTGCTGCGGGCCGATTCCGATGCCGTAGCTGAAGATCTCCGGTTCCGGCTGGCTGGTCGACAGCGAGCCGACCAGGGTGCGGTCCTGCCGGGTTTCGATCGCCAGCTGGAGGTCCTCGCCGGCTTCGAGGTGGTCGGCGCGGTGCGCCGCCCAGTGCCGGTAGCCGTCGAACTGCGGTGGTCCCTCGCGCGCGGATTCCCGGTCGAAGCCGACCAGGGTGCGCCGGTCACCCGGTTCGATGCCGCGTAACCGCACCCGATGTCCCACCCAGCCTGAAGTCGGCCGCGAAGCATGGCGGTTGACCGCACTCGGGCGCGGCGGGGTCATGGTCATCAGCAACGATGATCTCGCGTCCCCGAAGCGATCTCGCAAGGGGGTCGGGTGAGATACGACACTTCGATAACCCCGATGGAACCTCGTTTTGCAGTGGATTCAGCACGCAACGTGCAAGTCGGTGGTGAGATGCTGCGGCCTAGCCCTTCGAGTCCGGCTTCCAGTCCTGGGCGAGGAGTCCGAGCAGCACCTCGTCGAGGAACTCGCCCATCACCCAGGCCGAGGAGCGCAGCACGCCCTCGCGGACGAAGCCGTTGTGCTCGGCGGCGCGCAGCATCGCGGTGTTGTCCGACAGCGTCTCGATCTGCAGCCGGTGCAGGCCGCGCACGATGAATCCGTAGTGGCACAGCGCCGCGACCACGTCGGTGCCGTAGCCCTCGCCGCGGGCGGACGGCAGCAGTCCCAGCCCGATGTGCGCGGACCGGTGGTGGTTGTCGATGCCCCACAGCGTCGCGGCGCCGACCAGTGCGCCGCCGTCCAGCTCCACCACGGAGAACGGGACGACCTGCTCCTTCTCGTTCTCGTCGTTCACCACGAGCCGCGGGTCGTTCGAACCGGGCGTGATCGGCCGCCACGGCTGGCCGTCGGCCCGCGAGGCGTTGACCACGTCGTCGAAGAGCTCGGCTCGCAGGATCGGGATGTCGTCCTCGTGCCGGGCCCTGAGTCCGATCGTCTTGCCTTTGAGCATTCAGGTTTCCTAGTCGAGCGGCAGGGCCGACGGCAAACGATTTTCGGTGCGTGACGAATGCCTGTTTGATTAACGTTGCATGAGGGTGCATAATCATCCGCATGACGGTTCGAGTGGCAGTTGCCGGTGCCAGTGGCTACGCGGGCGGGGAGCTGCTCCGCCTGCTGCTCGCGCACCCCGAGGTGGAGATCGGTGCGTTGACCGCGGGCGGCAACGCCGGGAGCAAACTCGGGCAGCACCAGCCGAACCTGCTGCCGCTGGCCGACCGCGTGCTGGCCGAGACCACGGCCGCCGAGCTCGCCGGGCACGACGTCGTCTTCCTCGCGCTGCCGCACGGCCACTCCGCCGCGATCGCCGCCGAACTCGGCGACGACACCGTGGTGATCGACTGCGGCGCCGACCACCGGCTCAACGACCCCGAGGACTGGTCCCGCTGGTACGGCGGGGACCACCCCGGCACCTGGCCCTACGGCGTGCCCGAGCTGCCCGGCGCGCGCGAGCGGCTGCGCGGTGCCAAGCGCGTCGCCGTTGCCGGGTGCTTCCCCACAGTGTCCTCGCTGGCGCTCGCCCCGGCGCTTACCGCCGGGCTGGTCGAGCCCGAAGCGGTCGTCGTCGCGGTCACCGGGACCTCCGGCGCCGGGCGCGCGCTCAAGCCGCACCTGCTGTCCGCCGAGGTCATGGGTTCGGCCAGCGTCTACGGCGTCGGTGGCGCGCACCGGCACACCCCGGAGTTCATCCAGAACCTCAGCGCCGCGGCGGGCGAGCCGGTGAAGGTCTCGTTCACCCCGGTCCTCGCGCCGATGTCGCGCGGCATCCTCGCCACCTGCAGCGCCGCGCTGCGCGAGGGCGTCGACGCCGCTGCACTTCGCAAGGTCTACCTCGACGCTTACGGCGATGAGCCCTTCGTGCACGTGCTTCCCGAGGGGCAGTGGCCGCAGACCTCGGCCACGCTCGGCGCGAACACCGTCCACCTGCAACTGGCGGTGGACCCCGATGCCGATCGGCTGATCGTCGTCGCCGCCGAGGACAACCTCACCAAGGGAACTGCGGGCGGTGCCGTGCAGTGCATGAACCTCGCGGTCGGCCTGCCCGAGACCACCGGCCTGCCGACGGTCGGGGTGGCCCCGTGACCGGCATGGCGCTGCGGCTGCACGGCGAACTGCTGGCCGTCGGCATGGTTCCCACGCACGTCAACCTGGCGCTGACCGGCGGCAACGCGCCGATCAAGGGCAGCCTCACCACCAGCGCGGGCCGCACCATCGTCTTCCCGCACTCGCTGGCCGCCGAAGCCGGGCGCGACGTGCGGGTGGAGGGACCCTTCCGGGCGCTGGAGGTGCACGGCCCGCTGGACTTCGCGCTGACCGGAGTCCTGGCCGCGCTGCTGGTGCCGCTGGCCGACGCCGGGATCAGCGTCTTCACCCTGTCCACGTTCGACACCGACTGGATCCTGGTCCCGGCCGACGCCGCCGCGCGGGCCGCGGAAGTGCTCACCGCTGCGGGGCACACCGTCGAAGACACCGAGGAGAGCAAATGAGCGTGACCGGACCTGCTGGTTTCCGGGCGGCCGGGGTGGCCGCCGGGATCAAGGCCGAGGGCAAGCGCGACCTCGCGCTCGTCGTCAACGACGGGCCGCAGCAGGCCGCGGCCGGGGTGTTCACCACCAACAAGGTCAAGGCCGCGCCGGTGCTGTGGTCGCAGCAGGTGCTCAAGGAGCGCAAGCTGCGCGCGGTGGTGCTCAACTCCGGCTGCGCCAACGCCTGCACCGGCCCGGAGGGCTTCCAGGACACCCATGCCACCGCGGAGAAGGTCGCCGGCGTGCTCGGTGCCGGCGCGATCGAGGTGGCGGTCTGCTCGACCGGTCTGATCGGGGATCGGCTGCCGATGGATGCGCTGCTGCCCGGCGTCGACACCGCTGCCCAGGCGCTCGGGAACGACGAACAGGCCGGTTTCGACGCGGCCACCGCCGTGCTCACCACCGACACCAAGGCCAAGCAGGCCTTCAGCCAGCACGACGCGGGCTGGTCGATCGGCGGCTTCACCAAGGGCGCCGGGATGCTCGCGCCGAACCTGGCCACCATGCTCGGCGTGCTCACCACCGACGCGGTGATCAGCGGCGACGACCTCGACGAGGCGCTGCGCGCGGCCACCCGGGTCACCTTCGACCGGCTCGACGTCGACGGCGGCACCTCCACCAACGACACCGTGCTGGTGCTGGCTTCCGGCGCTTCCGGCGTCGAGGTGTCCAAAGAGGACTTCGCAGAGCTGCTGACCACCGTCTGCGCGGATCTGGTCCGGCAGCTGCAGGACGACGCCGAGGGCGCCACCAAGCTCATCGACGTCGTCGTGCGCGGTGCGGTCAGCGAAGCCGACGCGGTCGCCATCGGGCGCACCATCGCCGAGGACAACCTGGTCAAGACCGCGATCTTCGGCTCCGACCCGAACTGGGGCCGCATCGCGATGGCGCTCGGCCGGGTCGACGCCGAGATCGACGTGGACAAGATCGAGATCGCCACCAACGGCGTCACCCTCTACGCCAACGGCACCAAGGCCCGCGACCGCAGCGAGGCCGACCTGTCCGGCCGCGAGGTCGAGATCGTCGTGGACCTGCACCTCGGCGAGCACACCGCGACCATCTTGACCACCGACCTGTCCCACGCCTACGTCGAAGAGAACAGCGCGTACTCGTCATGACCCCAGAAACCACCGACCGGCTGGCCACCGCCGCGGAGAAAGCCAGCGTGCTGGTCGAAGCGCTCCCGTGGTTGCAGCGCTTCCACGGCGCCACCATCGTGATCAAGTACGGCGGCAACGCGATGGTCGACGACGAGCTCAAGCAGGCCTTCGCCACCGACATGGTGTTCCTGCGCCTGGCCGGGCTGCACCCCGTCGTGGTGCACGGCGGCGGCCCGCAGATCACCTCGATGCTCGACCGCCTCGGCATGGAGGGGGAGTTCCGCGGCGGACTGCGGGTGACCTCCCCGGAGACCATGGACGTGGTGCGCATGGTGCTGGTCGGCCAGGTCGGGCGCGAGCTCGTCGGCCTGATCAACCAGCACGGCCCCTACGCGGTCGGCATGTCCGGTGAGGACGCCGGGCTGTTCACCGCCGAGCGCCGCACCGCCACCGTCGACGGCGAAGCGGTCGACGTCGGCCTGGTCGGCGACGTCGTCTCGGTCAACCCCGACGCGGTGCTGGACCTGATCAACGCCGGTCGCATCCCGGTCGTGTCCACCGTCGCCCCGGACGTCGACGGCGTGGTGCACAACGTCAACGCCGACACCGCCGCCGGTGCGCTGGCGGTGGCGCTGGGCGCCGAGAAGCTGGTGGTGCTCACCGACGTCGAAGGCCTCTACACGAACTGGCCGGACCGCTCGTCGCTGGTGTCCCGGCTCGACGTCGATCAGCTGGCCGAACTGCTGCCGAACCTGGCCTCGGGCATGGTCCCGAAGATGGAGGCCTGCCTGCGCGCGGTGCGCGGCGGAGTCCCGCGGGCCCACGTCATCGACGGACGCCTCGCGCACTCCCTGCTGCTGGAGGTCTTCACCAGCGCCGGTATCGGCACCATGGTCGTGCCGGCGCAGAACACCGAGGAGAACTGATGACCGGCAACGCCGCGGGCGCGCAGCGCTGGCAAGCGTCCATGATGGACAACTACGGCACGCCGAAGCTGACCCTGGTCAGCGGTTCGGGCGCCGAGGTCACCGACGCCGATGGCAAGACCTACCTGGACTTCCTCAGCGGGATCGCGGTCAACTCGCTCGGCCACGCCCACCCGGCCATCGTGCGAGCGGTCTCGGAGCAGGTCGGCAAGCTCGGCCACGTCTCCAACCTCTACGTGCACGAGCTCGGCCTCACCCTCGCCGAACGGCTGCTGGACCTGGCCGGGGCGAGCGGGCAGGGCCGCGTGCTGTTCTGCAACTCCGGCGCCGAGGCCAACGAGGCCGCGTTCAAGATCGCGCGGCTGACCGGCCGGCCCAAGATCGTGGCCACCAACGGTGGTTTCCACGGCCGCACCATGGGCGCGCTCGCGCTCACCGGCCAGCCCGCCAAGCAGCAGCCCTTCGAACCGCTGCCGCCCGGCGTGGTGCACGTCCCCTACGGCGACGCGGCCGCGCTCGCGTCCGAAGTGGACGACAACACCGCCGCGGTGTTCCTGGAGCCGATCCAGGGCGAGAACGGCGTGATCGTCCCGCCCGAGGGCTACCTGCAGGCGGCCCGCGAGATCACCGCCCGCAACGGCGCGCTGCTCGTGGTCGACGAGGTGCAGACCGGCATCGGCCGCACCGGGTCCTGGTTCGCCTTCCAGCGCGCGGGCATCACGCCCGACGTGATCACCCTGGCCAAGGGACTCGGCGGCGGCCTGCCCATCGGCGCTTGCATCGGCATCGGCGCCGCGGGTGACCTGATGCACCCCGGCCAGCACGGCACCACCTTCGGCGGCAACCCGGTGGTCTGCGCCGCCGCACTCGCGGTGCTGGACACCATCGCCGCCGACGACCTGCTCGAGCACGTCGACAAGGTCGGCGAGGAACTCGTCTCCGGCATTCGGCAGCTCGACCACCCGCTGATCGGCGAAGTGCGCGGCGAGGGCCTGCTGATCGGCGTGGGCCTGACCGAAGCCGTCTCCGCCGAGATCGCCGCCGCCGCGCAGGACGCCGGATTCCTGCTCAACCCCATCCAGCCGGACGCCATCCGGCTGGCCCCACCGCTGATCGTGCGGTCCGAGCAGGTGCAGCGACTGCTCGCCGCCCTGCCCGCGCTGCTCGATGCTGCCAAGGAGAACGACTGATGCCCCGCCACTTCCTCCGCGACGACGACCTCACACCCGAGGAGCAGATCGAGGTCCTCGACCTCGCCGACCAGTTCAAGGCCGACCCGCTCGGTTCCGACGCGCTGGCCGGGCCGAAGGCCGTCGCGGTCCTGTTCGAGAAGAACTCCACCCGCACCCGGCTGTCCTTCGAGGTCGGCATCGCCCAGCTCGGCGGCCACCCGGTCGTCGTGGACGGGCGGATGATGCAGCTCGGCCGCGAGGAGACCATCGAGGACACCTCCCGAGTGCTGTCCCGCTACGTTGACGCCGTGGTGTGGCGGACCTTCGCCCAGGCCCGCATCGACGCCATGGCCTCGGTTTCCAGCGTTCCGGTGATCAACGCGCTGACCGACGAGTTCCACCCCTGCCAGGTGCTCGCCGACCTGCAGACCATCCGCGAGCGGCACGGCAAGCTCGAGGGCCTGACCCTGACCTACCTCGGCGACGGCGCCAACAACATGGCGCACTCGCTGATGGTCGGCGGCGTCACCGCCGGCATGCACGTGCGCATCGGCGCTCCGGAGGGCTTCCGCCCGCTGGAGTGGGTGCTGGAAGCGGCCAAGGCGCGTGCCGCCGAAACCGGTGGCTCCGTCGAACTGTTCAGCACCCCGAACGCCGCCGTGGACGGCGTCGACGTCCTGGTCACCGACGCCTGGACCTCGATGGGCCAGGAGAACGACGGCAAGGACCGGGTCAGCCCGTTCCGGCCGTTCCAGGTCAACGCCGAACTGCTGGCCGCCACCGGCAAGGCCGACACCAGCGTGCTGCACTGCCTGCCCGCGCACCGCGGCATGGAGATCACCGACGACGTGATCGACAGCCCGGCCAGCGCGGTGTTCGACGAAGCAGAGAACCGGCTGCACGCCCAGAAGGCGCTGCTGGCGTGGTTGGTGCGACGACCATGACGAACCGAGTGGCGCGGCAGGCCCGCATCGTCGAACTGGTCTCGTCGAACGGCATCCGCAGCCAGACCGAACTGGCCAAGCGGCTCGCCGACGACGGCATCGAGGTCACCCAGGCCACCCTGTCCCGGGACCTCGACGAGCTCGGCGCGGTCAAGCTGCGGGGCGCGGACGGCGGGGCGGCGGTCTACGTCATCCCCGAGGACGGCAGTCCGGTCCGCGGCGTCCAGGGCGGCACCTCGCGGCTGAGCCGGCTGCTCGGCGAACTGCTGGTCGGCGCCGACGGCTCGGGCAACCTCACGGTGCTGCGCACCCCACCGGGGGCGGCGCAGTTCCTGGCCAGCGCCATCGACCGGGCCTCACTGCCGGAAGTCGTCGGATCCATCGCCGGTGACGACACCGTGATGATCGTCGCCCGCGAGCCCCTCACCGGCCACGAGCTGGGGGAGCGGTTCATCGCGATGGCCGCCGGTGCCCGGCCCGCCGACGAGGACGCACCGGAGAACAACGGCAGGACCTAGAGCGCGGATCGGGTGGTGGTTCCCGAGCTGGTCATACATCAGGAGGGGCACCCGCAGTCCAGGGAAGCGCTCAGGTTCCGCTAAGCGACCACCCACCCAGACGACTGGCCAACAGGCTCTTAGGAGCAGAGCAGATGAGTGAGCGCGTGGTGATCGCCTACTCCGGCGATCCGGACTCGTCCGCGGCCATCCGGTGGCTCGTGGAGCGGACCCGAGCCGAGGTCGTCGCGATCACGGTCGACCTCGGCCAGGGCGGCGAAGACCTGGCGGCGGTCCGCCGGCGCGCCCTCGACTGCGGAGCGGTCGAAGCGGTCGTCACAGATGCCCGCGACGAGTTCGCCGAGCAGCACTGCCTGCCCGCGCTGCAGGCCAACGCGCTCCCGCTGGTCCCGGCGCTGTCCCGGCCGCTGATCGCCAAGCACCTAGTCGCCGCCGCTGACGAGTTCGGCGCGCTCGCCGTCGCGCACGGTTGCGCGGGCGAGCTCGGGAGCATCGAAACCGACGTCCGCTCACTGGCTCCGAGGCTGGGAGTGGTCTCCCCGGGGCGCGGCCAGCACGACGTCGGTGGGACAGCGCGTTGCGCGATCGAGCGGAACGTCTGGGGTCGGGCCGCGGAAACCGTTCTCCCGCAAGACGTTTGGGGCATGCCTGACGCCGAAGAGCTGACCGTCACGTTCGACCGGGGCGTTCCGGTGGCCATCGATGGCGAGACGGTCACGGTGCTGCAAGCGATCCAGGAGCTCAACCGGCGGGCCGGTGCTCACAGCGTGGGCGAGCTCGGCACCACGAGCCACCAGGTACCCGGAGCGATCACGCTGATCACCGCGCACCAGGAGCTGGAAGAGGTGACCCTGGAACGCGACTTGGCCCGGTTCAAGCGCACCGTCGGGCACCGGTGGACGCAACTGGTCGAAGACGGCCTGTGGTTCTCCCCGTTCAAGGATGCCCTGGACGCCTTCATCGCCGACTCGCAGCAGCAGGTCTCCGGCGAGGTCCGGATCGCCCTGCACGAGGGCCGCGCGATCGTCCGCGACCGCCGCGGCGAACAACCCTGGTGCGCCCCGAACCTCCCGACCTGGTACGACTCCTCCGAACGGGAGCTCGGTCAGTTCTGCGGCCAAGCCTGAGACCGGCCGACCTCCACCCAACTACGAGCACACCTAAGGAACACCGTGACGCAGCAAGGCAGCGAGCCCACCAAGCTCTGGGGCGGCCGGTTCGCCTCCGGCCCGGCCGAAGCGATGGCCGCGCTGAGCCTGTCGACCCACTTCGACTGGCGGCTGGCGCCCTACGACATCGCCGGATCCCGCGCCCACGCCCGCGTGCTGCACCACGCCGGGCTGCTCACCGCCGACGAGCTCGAGCGGATGCTGCAGGGCCTGGACGTCCTGGCCACCGACGTCGAATCCGGCACCTTCAAGCCGGTCATCGACGACGAGGACGTGCACACCGCCCTCGAACGCGGCCTGCTGGAGCGGGTCGGCACCGACCTCGGCGGCAAGCTGCGCGCGGGCCGTTCCCGCAACGACCAGGTCGCCACCTTGTTCCGGATGTGGCTGCGCGACGCCAACCGCCGCGTCGCCGCGGGAGTCCTGGACATCGTCGACGCGCTGGTCACCCAGGCCGCCAACCACCCCGACGCGGTGCTGCCCGGCCGCACCCACCTCCAGCACGCCCAGCCGGTGCTGCTCGCGCACCACCTGCTCGCGCACTGCCAGTCGCTGCTGCGCGACGTCGCGCGCATCCGCGACTGGGACGCCCGCACCGCGTACTCGCCCTACGGCTCCGGTGCGCTGGCGGGTTCCTCGCTCGGCCTCGACCCGCAGGCCGTCGCCGCCGAACTCGGCTTCGACGGTGCCACGGACAACTCCATCGACGGCACGGCGTCCCGCGACTTCGCCGCCGAAGCGGCGTTCTGCCTGGCCATGCTCGGCGTGAACCTCTCCCGGATCGCCGAAGAGGTGATCATCTGGAACACCGCCGAGTTCGGCTACGTGACCCTCGACGACGCCTGGGCCACCGGCAGCTCGATCATGCCGCAGAAGAAGAACCCCGACGTCGCCGAACTCGCCCGCGGCAAGTCCGGTCGGCTCATCGGCAACCTCAGCGGCCTGCTGGCCACCCTCAAGGCGCAGCCGCTGGCCTACAACCGCGACCTGCAGGAGGACAAGGAGCCGGTCTTCGACTCCGTCGAGCAGCTGGAACTCCTGCTGCCGGCGATGGCGGGCATGCTCGGCACCCTGACCTTCCACACCGAACGGCTCGCCGAACTCGCGCCGGCCGGTTTCACCCTGGCCACCGACATCGCCGAGTGGCTGGTCCGCCAGGGCGTGCCGTTCCGGGTGGCGCACGAGGCGTCGGGGGAGTGCGTGCGCACTGCCGAAGCCCGCGGCGTGGGTCTGGAGGAGCTGACCGACGAGGAGCTGGCCGCGGCCAACCCCGCGCTGACCCCGCAGGTGCGCGAGGTGCTCACCGTCGAAGGCTCGATCGCCTCCCGCGACGCGCACGGCGGCACCGCCCCGAACCGCGTCGTCGAGCAGCGCGAACGGGTCGTGGCCGCGGTGCGCGAACATCGCGGCTGGCTGTCTAAGTGATCACGGTTCAGCCACGACCGGTACTGTCTATGGTGTGCGCCAGGTGACACGCGACGAACTCGCCCTCGACCCGCTGTGGGTGGCTCGATGGCTCCTTGGCTGCGAGCTGCGCTCGAGCGGCCCCGAGGGCGAGGTCGGCGTGCGCCTGGTCGAGGTGGAGGCCTACCGCGGCGTGGACGACCCCGCGTCGCACTGCTACCGGGGGCAGACCGAGCGCAACGCGGTCATGTTCGGCCCGGCCGGCCACCTCTACGTGTACTTCGTCTACGGGATGCACTTCTGCATCAACGTGGTGTGCCTGACCGACGGTGTCCCCGGCGCGGTCCTGCTCCGCGCCGGGGAGATCACCGCGGGCCACGACCTGGCGCGCTCCCGGCGCCCGGCAGTCCGCAAGAAAGCCCAGATCGCCAGCGGCCCGGCCCGGCTGGCCGGAGTCCTGGGCATCACTCGGGAACACAACGGCATCGACCTCACCGACCCAGCGTCACCCATCCGGCTGGTCAACGGCTCGCCGGTCGCCGAGGACGACATCCGCAGCGGCCCGCGCGTCGGAGTAGCCGCGGCCATGGACCTGCCGTGGCGGACTTGGGTGGACGGTTCCGAGGCCGTCAGCAGCTACCGGCGCGGCGCCCGCCGCCGGGTCCAGGCCCGGGCGTAAACCCGGTTGCTCGCATGAGCGAGACTGGCAGGCGTGAGTGAGAACATCCTCGACGAGCTGACCTGGCGCGGACTGATCGCGCAATCCACCGACCTCGACTCGCTGCGACGGGAACTCGACCAGGGGCCGCTCACCCTCTATGCCGGTTTCGACCCGACCGGGCCCAGCCTGCACGCCGGACACCTGATCCCGATCCTGACCCTGCGCCGCTTCCAGCAGGCCGGGCACCGACCGGTGGTGCTGGCAGGCGGAGCGACCGGCTTGATCGGCGACCCGCGCGACGTCGGTGAGCGCAACCTGAACGACGAGAGCACCGTGCTGGAGTGGACCGAGAAGATCCGCACCCAGCTGTCGGCGTTCGTCGACTTCGACAACTCGCCGACTGGGGCGATCATGGAGAACAACGCGCACTGGACCGCGGACCTGCCGGTCACCGAGTTCCTGCGCGACATCGGCAAGCACTTCTCGGTGAACACCATGCTGGCCCGGGATACCGTCAAGCGGCGGCTGGAGACCGACGGCATCTCCTACACCGAGTTCAGCTACATGCTCCTGCAGGCCAACGACTACGTGCAGCTGAACCGCAAGTACGGCACCCGGCTGCAGCTCGGCGGCTCCGACCAGTGGGGCAACATCATCGCCGGCGTCGACCTGGTCCGGAAGCAGGAGGGCGTCGCCGCGCACGCGCTGACCCTTCCGCTGGTCACCGACTCGGAAGGCCGCAAGTTCGGCAAGTCCACCGGTGGTGGCAACGTCTGGCTCGACCCGACGATGACCACGCCGTACGCCTGGTACCAGTACTTCGTGAACTCGGCCGACGCCGACGTGGCGAAGTACCTGCGGCTGTTCACCTTCCTCGGCCGCGAGGAGATCGCCGAGCTGGAGCGCACCACCGAGGAGAAGCCCCAGCTGCGCGCCGCGCAGAAGCGTCTCGCCGAGGAGCTGACCACGCTGGTGCACGGCGCGGACACGACGCAGAAGGTCATCGCGGCCAGCCAGGCGCTGTTCGGCCGGGGCGAGCTGGGCGAGCTCGACGAGCCGACGCTGGACTCGGCGATGGCCGCGGTGCCGACCGCCGAGGTGCGGCTTTCGGACGGTCCGAACCTGGTCGACTTGCTGGTCGAGACCGGTCTGGCGAACGGCAAGGGGGCGGCGCGGCGCACCATCAAGGAGGGCGGCGCGTACGTCAACAACACCAAAATTGCTGATGAGGAGTGGTCTCCGAGCAAGGAGGAGCTGCTCCACGGCCGTTGGCTGGTAATTCGTCGTGGCAAGCGTCACACTGCGGGCGTTCGGGTCCTGCACTAGCCTGGAATCAGCACCGGAACGGGGCGCTGACCAGCGTGTTCGCTTCTTTCCGGTGCTGATCTCCGCCGATTTGACTTGGCGCGGATCGACGCGTAAATTAATTCAAGTCAGCGCGACACGGGCCGGGAAAAACCGGAACGAGCGCGGCACGGGGTAGCGAACCAAGCTCCCATCTCCGGATGGTAGAGTGGGCACCTCGATCGGGAAACCGGAAAAGCAGCAGTGGACCATCGTGCTACTAGATGCGGATTCGGATCCCAACCCAGATCTTTGAAGAAAATATGCTTGACTGCGGTCGGGTTAAATAGCGAGCCGGGATTTTCACGGTGAAGCAGTGGGAAACGAAAGTGACCCCCTGAAACACTGGAAAATAGGCCTGCTAGAGTAACCGGCACAAGAGAGCGATCGGGAAACCGGAAAGCAACTGGGAGCCGTTGGCGCCCTGAACGGATTCGGATCCCAGTCAGATCTTTGATTAAAATGCGATTCGCTTCGCGGTTGATAACTCTAAACTGGTTCGATATCCGGGAGATAACGAAACGGGAACGGGAAACGAAAGTGCCCCCCCTGAAACACCGGAAAATGGGCCTGCTAGAGTTACCGACATAAGAAAGCGAACAGAGGAAATGCTCCCCGGAGCTTCACGGCCTGAAAATGGTTGTGGGTGATGGTGTGGGTGTGTTCTTTGAGAACTCAACAGCGGACTGTTTTGGTTAGTG